>JASFJX010000308.1:0-5306 GCA_050119385.1 Candidatus Thiodiazotropha sp.
GGCCACCGTTTCGCGCAACTCCGTGGAACTGGGATCGGGATAGAGTCGCAGCCCATCGTTTGCACATCGATTGATTGCTTCGATTACCCGGGGGGATGGCCCATGGGGATTTTCATTTGTGTTGAGCTTGGTCAGGCCGGCGATGCGCGGCTGTTCCCCTGGGACATAGGGCGATAGCTGTTTGACAATCGGACTCCAGTAGCGGCTCATTGTTTGAATCGATACTCCGCAGAGCGGGCATGGGCGGTGAGTCCCTCACCCCGGGCCATTACGGAGGATGTTCTGGCGAGTGTATCGGCACCCGCCGCTGATGCCATGATCAAACTGGAGCGCTTTTGAAAATCATACACACCCAGGGGGGATGAGAACCGCGCCGTGCGCGATGTGGGTAAGACGTGGTTGGGTCCGGCACAATAGTCGCCCATCGCCTCCGCGGTATACCTGCCCATAAAAATGGCGCCTGCATGGTGTATCTGTTTCGCCAGCGCCTGGGGATCGGCCACCGAGAGTTCGAGATGCTCCGGTGCGATGTGGTTGGCCACCGCCACCGCATCATCCATATCCTTGGCTTGAATCAGCGCGCCGCGAACCCGCAACGCGGTGGCAATGATCTCCTGCCGCTCCATGGTCGGCAGTAACTTGTCGATGCTGTCGCTCACCTGTTGCAGAAAGGCGGCGTCGGGTGAGAGCAGGATCGATTGTGCATCTTCATCGTGTTCTGCCTGGGAAAAGAGATCCATGGCAATCCAGTCCGGATCGGTATCGCCGTCGCAGATAATCAGGATCTCCGAAGGTCCCGCTACCATGTCGATCCCAACTTGTCCGAAAACCGCTCGCTTGGCGGTGGCGACATAGATGTTTCCCGGGCCGACGATCTTGTCTACCGGTGGGACAGTTTCGGTGCCATAGGCCAGTGCCGCCACCGCCTGGGCGCCGCCAATGGCGAACACCCGGTCGACGCCTGAGACATGGGCAGCGGCCAGTACCAACTCATTGAGTTCCCCATCCGGTGTCGGTACCACCATGATCAGTTCAGCCACGCCCGCGACCTTGGCGGGGATGGCATTCATCAATACCGATGAAGGGTAGGCGGCCTTTCCGCCCGGCACATAGAGACCTACCCGGTCGAGGGGAGTGACCTGCTGACCCAGCAGGGTGCCGTCAGGCTCGGTGTAGGACCAGGAGTCCATGGTCTGGTGTTCGGCGTAGGCGCGGATACGGTTGGCGGAAACCTCCAGTGCCTCGCGTTGCGCCGCCGGTATGCTATTCCAGGCATGTAGCAGGCGATCCAGTGGAATCTCCAGATCGTCTGACCGGGTTGGCTGCCAGCGGTCGAAACGGTTGGTGTACTCTACCAAGGCGTTGTCACCCTGGCTGCGAATCCCCTGAATGATCTGGTTCACGGTGTCATTCACCCCAGTGTCAGAGACCGATTCCCAGGCCAGCAGTGCATCGAGTTGCTGCTGAAAGTCCCTGTCACTGGTGGAAAGTTTGCGTATGTCGCTCATATGGTTTCTTACTGCTATGTTCAGGTTGTAGGCTGCGCCACCGCATCCCGAAAGGCATCGATCAAATCCATGACCAGGCGGTGTTTCATCTTCCAGGACGCTTTATTGACCACCAGCCTGGAGCTGATATCGGCAATATGCTCCAGGGGCACCAGCCCGTTGGCCTTGAGGGTATTGCCGCTCTCCACCAGGTCGACGATTAGATCGGACAGACCGACAATGGGCGCCAGCTCCATGGAGCCGTAGAGTTTGATAATCTCAACCTGCTCCCCTTTGCTGGCGAAAAAGCGCTGCGCACTCTTGACATACTTGGTGGCGATGCGTAAACGTCCGTTGTTCTGTTTTCGGTCCGGATAACCGGCGGTCATCATGCGGCACTGTGCGATCTTCAGGTCCAGCGGTTCATACAGGCCTTCGCCCCCATGCTCCATCAAGACATCTTTACCGGCGATACCCAGGTCGGCGGCCCCATATTCTACATAGGTGGGAACATCCGTTGCCCGGATGATCACCAGTTTTACCACTTCATGATTGGTGTCGAGGATCAGCTTGCGGCTGGTATCCGGATCATCCGCGGGTTCGATACCGGCATGGGCCAGCAGTGGCAGACTCTGGTTGAAGATGCGCCCTTTCGAAAGGGCGATGGTAATGGGTGCGTCAAATTTCATGGTTCAGTCATACTTCGCGCGGTTTTTGCAGCAGGAAGGATATATGATGTGGCGCCCAGCAGCCAGCGCTCTGCGGCTGACGCAGGGACGCTTAGCTGGGTAGGCGTCTGATTTCACCGCCCAGGCCAGCCAGTTTCTCCTCGATGTTCTGATAACCGCGATCAATATGGTAGATGCGGTCGACCAGGGTTTCCCCTTCTGCCACCAGTCCGGCTAACACAAGACTGGCCGAAGCACGCAGATCGGTGGCCATCACCGGCGCTCCGGTCAGGTTGTCGGTACCGGTACAGATAGCGGTGTTGCCTTCGAGTTTGATCTGTGCCCCCATGCGTTGTAGCTCATGTACATGCATGAAGCGGTTTTCGAAGATGGTTTCTGTGACAATACCCACGCCTTCGGCGACTGAATTCAGTGCTGTGAACTGGGCCTGCATGTCGGTGGGAAAAGCCGGGTAGGGTGCCGTATGTACATCCACCGCCTTTACTCGCTTACCCTTCATGTCGAGGTTGATCCAATCCTCACCGGTTTCGATTTCGGCCCCGGCCTCACGTAATTTCTGTAGTACTGAATCGACCAATTCCGGTCGTGTATCGCGTACTTTGATGTTGCCCTGGGTAATGGCCGCGGCCACCAGGAAGGTTCCGGTTTCGATGCGGTCTGGAAGCACTTCGTATTCGGTTCCCTTCAGGCTTTCCACCCCTTCAATAGTGATATTGGGAGAACCGGCCCCTGAGATCTTGGCGCCCATTTTGTTTAGGCACTCTGCCAGATCCACCACCTCCGGTTCGCGGGCGGCGTTTTCTATCAGGCTGGTGCCATCTGCGAGGGCGGCGGCCATCATCAGGTTTTCCGTTCCCGTTACCGTGACCATATCCATCACGATCCTAGCGCCATGCAGGCGTTTACAGCGGGAGCGTATATAGCCGTTCTCCACTTCGATGTCGGCGCCCATGGCACGCAATCCGTTGATATGCAGATTGACCGGACGAGAGCCAATGGCACAGCCACCAGGAAGGGAGACGTCAGCGCGCCCGAAGCGGGCCAATAACGGACCGAGCACCAGGATGGAGGCGCGCATGGTTTTCACCAGTTCATAGGGGGCGCTGAATTTGTTGATGTTGTTGGCATCGACCTCGATGCCCATTTTTTCATCCACCATGAGTGAGGCGCCCATACCGCCAAGTAATTCCATGGTGGTGGTGATATCGTGCAGATGAGGGACATTGCCCACGCGCATGGGGCCGTCAGACAGCAAGGTGGCGGCTAATATCGGCAGCGCGGCGTTTTTGGCGCCCGCGATACGCACTTCACCTGACAGAGGGGTGCCCCCTCTAATAATCAGTTTATCCATGGTGTTCCCGGTTCACAGCAAGCTCTAGAGCAAAAAGACAGAAAATGATAACGAAATATCGCGTAAACCGCGACTTTATCACTACCTTGCGTTTTCCAGTTCACGGCATTGGCTGCCAACTATCGACATTGATCAGTTTCTCCCTATCGTCTGATCGATGTAGTTTTTGATCGCTGCCTGGCCGGTTTCATCGATACCGGTAAACTCCATGCGACTCAACCAGCTGCCATCGCGCTTTTCGCAGTCTAGGATTTTGGCGTAGATATGGCTGCTCTGTTCGCTCATCAGCGAGGAGTAGAGGGTGATCTGGATATCGGAGAGAATATCGAGTTCGATGGGTAGATCGGCCTGCAGGCCGTTGTAACTGAGGTCGACGGCACGACCGGAAAAGCTCTTATCCGATACGATCTTGTTCTGTAACGTATGAAAGGCGATGGGAAAATCGACTTCGATACGTGGACTGCGGCGTGACTCTACTCGCGGAACCTCAAGGTGGCGAGGCTGGCTGGTTGATAATAGTTCATAGAGTGAAACCGGCACATGTTTACCCTTCACCATCACCCTGTTTGGTGGGGATGTCTCGATATATGTGTGAGCCTTTTCCCGCACGCGTTCACTCAAAAGAATCTGTCCTCGCAGGCTGTAGGCCTCTATACGCGAGGCGAGATTGACCTCATCGCCGATGACGGTGTATTCGTGATGCAGTTCAGAGCCCAGAAGGCCTGCTACCACCTCCCCAGTATTGATGCCGATGCCCATGAAAAGACGTGGATATCCGTGCTTGATGTTGTCTGAATTGAGATTCAGCATCGCCCGCTGCATCTCTACGGCACAGGCAATGGCCCGTTCCAGGTCGTCATCTTTCTGTTCGGTCAGACCGAACAGTGCCATGATCGAGTCGCCCATGAACTTATCGATACTGCCGCCAAAGCCAAAAATGATTTCACACATCCTGGAGAAATAGAGATTCAGGACTTTGATGATGGTTGTTGGTGGATAATGTTCTGTGATAGCGGTGAAACCACGTAGGTCCGATAACAGGATCGTGACCTGTTTATATTGCGGTCTATTACTGCCCCCAATGATTTCATCCAGGGATTTCATCAAGGCCTGGTGCAAGCGCTTTCTGTCTGTCGGTGTAAAGCGATGGTTAAGCGCCTTGCCGACTGTATCGAGAATTCTCTCGATCTCTTCGGCGTGTTTCATGGTATGCGCTCCTCTTATCTCATTTTCAGTATAGGACGTCGATGAGAGAAGCGATAATCATCGACCTCTATTCGAGCTTGGGACGCTCCCCGGAGGTGGTTTCCAGCTGGATCTCTTCGTTTCCGCGCCAGCCTCCGATGATCAATCGGGTGCCGGGGGGTTGACTGGCGATGAGTTGTACCAGTTGTTGAGAGTTTTCGATCTTAGTGTCATCAATGCGAGTGATGACATCACCTGGTCGTAATCCCGCTTTGCTTGCAGGACCGTCTTCCATAACGCCGGTTACCAGTATTCCCTCGGCATTGCGTAGGCTGAATGCTTCCGCCAGTTTTTCCGATACATCCTGTCCCTGGATACCCAGCCACCCCCTGACCACATGCCCACTGTTGATGAGTTGCTGCATGATGCCTTCGGCAAGGTCGAAGGGGATGGCAAAGCCGATACCGTGTGAGCCGCCGGTTTTTGAGAAGATCGCGGTATTGATGCCGATCAGTTCTCCGCGGGCATTCACCAAGGCCCCGCCGGAGTTGCCCGGATTGATGGCGGCATCTGTCTGGATAAAGTTCTCAAAGG
>JASFJX010000309.1:0-5274 GCA_050119385.1 Candidatus Thiodiazotropha sp.
AAAAAGCCGCTTCCGCCCCCCGTACACTGAGGACAAAAGCGGCGATTACCCAATTTACTTAACGGATATTGATGACTGTCTGGGTAACGGCATCCGCCGTGGTGATGACCTGGGCATTGGCCTGGAAGTTACGTTGAGCGGTTATCAGATTAACCAGCTGCTTGGCCAGGTCGACGTTTGAATTCTCAAGGGCGCCGGACTGAATGATACCAAAACTGCCGGTACCGGCCTCACCCAGCTGTACATCGCCGGAGGCATAAGACTCGACCCAATTGGTATCGCCAACCTGACGCAGCCCTTGATTGTTACTGAAGCGGGCCAGCGCAACCTTACCCAGGGGCTCCGATTGACCATTGGTGAAACGGGCGAACACAATCCCGGACTCATCCACCTCCACGCCAGTGAGACGGCCGGAAGTATATCCATCCTGACTCAATTCGTTGACGGTAAAATCTGCGCCGTATTGGGTGGTGGCGCTATAATCAAAGACCAGTCCAGTGATATCCGCAGCACCGCCCGTCAAAGTAATGTCATCCATCGTGACAAAACCATTGGCATCAACGTCACCCGCAGTAGTATCGAGGACACCCGCCTCAGTGAACACCAAATTGGCATAATCACTGCCACCCACGGTGACAACATCGCTATCCACAAAGGTATAGGCGTTCCACTCGTTATCCGTCGCCGTCATACAGTAAAACATGGTCATGGTATGGGCCGTGCCCAGTGAGTCATAGATAGTGGTTGCGGTGGAGTGGTTGTAACTGTCAGGATCCGGCGGAAAGGATGTGGTATCGAAAGCGACCGTGGGCTCGACCTCTGACGCACTCAGATTGAGGGTTGCCTCGACTTCGCTGGTGACCAGGGGTGCCCCGGAGACCACCGGTAGATTCAAATCAGTGGTGTCGCCGGTGTTGAACAGGCTTCCTGTGGTACCGATGCGGGGAAAGACCTGCAAAGTGGCGCCGGTCTGATCCACCACGTTGCCATCCCGGTCCACACTGAAGGCGCCGGCACGGGTATAAGAGACATCGCCCCCGGGGTCTTCCATAATAAAGAAGCCTTCTCCGCTGATCGCCAGATCCAGGTTGTTGGAGGTGAATTCTGTACTGCCCTGGGAAAACTGCTGTGCAATCCGCGCTACACGCACCCCCCTCCCCGGCACTGAATTACTGACATCGCTGATTGAATTGGCATAGATGTCAGCAAACTCGGCCCGTGACTCTTTGAAACCGACGGTGCTTGCATTAGCCACATTGTTCCCTGTCACCTCTAGATCAGTGGATGCCGCATCCAATCCACTCAGCGCAATACGAAATGCCATCTCTGTTCTCCTGTCTCTTCACTCTATGCAATCAACGCTCGCGCATTGTTGCCAATGTTCTATTGAATCTGTGCCACGTCATTCATTGAGATCTGACCCAGCCCGCTCAGGTTGAGCAGAACCCCCGTAGAGCCACCCAGGTTGACACTCTCAACCTGTGCCGATACCAGCGTGCTGGGCGCCATCTCGACATCATCCACAGTCGCTACCGCACTCACCTGATAGAGTCCCTCACCCACATAGTCGCCGGCATCGTCGTAGCCGTCCCAACTGAAGGCAACCTGCCCGGCCTCATGAGTACCGAGTTCTATTTCACGTATCAGTTCACCGGATTGACTGGTAATCATGACTCGCAGATTGGTTGCCGAGGAGGGAAGCACAACACTGCCCGTCAGGGGTTCGCCGTCCGCCAATGAGCCGATGCTGCTCTCGACCAATACATCTCGACCCACCAAATTGGCCGCTTGCAAGGCTTGATCGGAAGTCAGTGCACTGCTCAGTTCTTGGAAAGAGGTATTTAGGTCATCGATGCCCGATACCGTGGCAAACTGGGATATCTGAGTCGCCATTTCGGAGTTTTCCATCGGTTTGAAAGGATCCTGATGGGTCAATTCGGTGACCAGGAGATTCATGAAATCCTCCAACCCCAGCTGACCCTGCGCCTCTTCCTCTACGACGGTGCTGTTGGTCAGACCGATATCTTCATATAGATTGTAATCACTGGAAATAGATGTCATGAGTCTCTCCTTACTGGCCCATACGCAGGGTGGCGAGCAGTAACTGTTTGGCTGAGTTGGCCACTTCCACATTGCCCTGATAGGAGCGCGTAGCGGAAAGCATATTCGCCATCTCTTCCACCATATTTACATTCGGACGAAAGATATAACCCTCTTCATTGGCGAGGGGATGATCCGGTGCATGCTCCTGGACCAGCGGTGCCTGGCTTTCGACCACACCCGCCATGCGCACCCCGCTCGCTGCCGCATCGGGATTGGACTGATCCAGCAGGGTCTGGAATACCGGCTGTCTGGCCCGGTAGGTCTGGTCGAGACTGCTGCTTACCGCATCGGCGTTGGCCATATTGCTGGAGACCAGATTGAGACGCAGAGACTGCGCACTCATGCCCGATGCCGCGGTATCAAAGATTTTGAATAGAGACATGCTCATTCACCCTTTATTGCTTTACGTAAGCCACTGATTTTACTATTAATGAAGCTCAAACTCGCCTGATACTCAACCGCATTGGTGCTGAACGCCACATGCTCCCGTTCGGTATCCACCGTATTGCCGTCCAGGGACGGTTGCGTGGGAGTACGGTAAAGCAGTTGCGAAGGCGGCACAGGACCAGCCTCAGGTTGTATATGGCGACTGTCAGTGGTTCTCAATCGTGTGGAACTGTCGATTTCACTGTTTAAAAGCGCCTTGAAATCGAAATCCCTGGCTTTATAGCCCGGTGTATCCGCGTTGGCCAGGTTCGCAGCAAGGACCTCGGCCCGCTGTGAACGCAACATCAGCGCTTTATCATGTATGCCAAACAGATCGTCGAAATTCATGGACAGCTCCATCGCTCTCTTTGCAAAAGAAAGATGCAGGGAGTGTGCCAAACTTATCCACTATCGAATGTTGACTAAAGATAATCCTTATACGCAGGTTATCGGGGGAAAGCGCTAGCCTATGCTTGGATTAATCTGAATATCTCACCCGGTCCGGCCGTCCAGTTGCGGGATTGCGGCAAACCGGTGCCGCAATCCGGCAAGCTTTGCCGTTCAGGACTTCAGACGATAAGAGATGCCACCATGACCCACCTTCATCTCAAAACGGTTGGTCAGCTGGTTGATCGATTCGGTGGACCCCAGAAACAGGTAACCCCCCGGATTCAGCGCATTTGCCATACGCTCGACGATATCCCGCTTCAGTTCATTGGAGAAGTAGATGAGTACGTTGCGGCAGAAAATCACGTCGAATTTGCCCAACCCTTGATAACTGCTCGCAAGATTCAACGAACTGAAGCTGACACGCCGTTTGATCTCAGGTTTCACTTCAAGACAGCGATCCTTTGGCAGAAAGAATCGATTCTTCTGCTCCGTGGTGAGACCTCGTTCGACAGACAGGCCACAATAGACACCCGCACGCGCCTCACTCAACACCTGACTCGATATATCCGTTGCGATGATCTGCACCGGCCTGGCCAAAGGTTTCACGATTCCATACTCTTCAGCGATCATGCTGATGTTGTATGGCTCTTGACCGCTCGAACAGGCGGCCGACCAGACACGAATCGAGCCGCCTTTTTGCTGATTCAAATCGGGCAGAATGGTCTCTTTCAACAAGATGTAGTGGCCAATATCTCGAAACCAGAAGGTTTCATTAGTGGTCATGGCATCGATAACCTTGACCTTCAGACGTGAATGGGCCGGTGATTGAATCATCTTCAGCAAGGCGCCCAATGACTCGACCCCAGCCTCCTTAATGATATTGTTCAGCCTGCTGGCGACCAGATACTCCTTCCCGCTACCCAGCAAAATACCACATGCCTGCTGGAGAAAAGATTTGAATGCATCATACTCCGTCGCTGTGATCGTAGCTGACCGTTGGTACATAGTCGTTAATTATCAATTGATTGTCAGTTATATTATTTAGCCAATCGCTTGAGACGCTCGGTCACACGATTGGCCAGTTCATCCGGCATGAATTTAGCGAGAAAATGATCCGCACCCACCTTTTTCACCATGGTCTCGTTGAATACACCGCTCAGTGAAGAGTGCAGGATGATATAAAGATCCGAAAGTTTTGGATTTTCCCGAATCGCCATCACCAGAGAGTAGCCATCCATTTTCGGCATTTCAATATCGGATATCACCATCGCCAGCCAATCATGCAAATTACCCTCTTCCGACCACTCCAGCAGCATATTCAGCGCCTCGCTGCCATCCTTTGCCAGCACAACCTCCACACCCATCTCTGTCATGACTTTCTTGATCTGATTGCGCGCAACCATGGAGTCATCGACAACCAGAACCTTTAACTGACTCAAGTCGGCGCCGGTCTCCTCCACGGGTTGAGTCAACTCTTGGTCGATGCCCAATACTTCACTGAGTATCTTCTCCACATCGATAATCTCAACCAGTTGATCTTCGATTTCGGTCACTGCCGTCATGTAGCTACCACGCCCTAAGCCCTTAGGTGGCGGCAGAATATCTTCCCAGTGGGTGTTGACGATACGCTCGACACTTGCGACCAGAAAGGCGAGTTGCCGACGGTTGTATTCGGTGACGATGATGAAATAGTCTGTCGCTTTTTCCATCCTGGGACCGCCTATGGCGTTACTCAGATCCATCACTGGAATATTGTCGCCCCTGATAGAAGCCACACCGCGAATAACCGGATTAGAACCGGGCAGTTCCGTCAGGCGCGGACACTGCACGACCTCCTTGACCTTGAACACATTGATGCCAAATACCTGACGTCCCTGCAAGCGAAAGAGTAACAATTCCAGCCGGTTCTGTCCGGCTAGTTGGGTTCGAAGATCGACATTATCCAAGACGCCAGCCATGGTTTTGCCCCCAGTCTAAAAGAAATTAAATTAATATTGTGTATGGCGGCTTAAACAGAGCGACCTTTAATCTGGCCGGGGTGTTTTTATTCGGTCACTTAGAAAATAAAAATCAGGTTTTTTTATGCTTAGTGCTTATATATTAGCACGGCATGGCGATTGCATATAATTAACCAGCAATCGAGAGACTACGACCATGAAGCATGCAAAAGCGACATTTAACACCCTGGTGGCGATACTACTGTTCTCGGCCACTACAATCGGTCATGCGGGGAGTGAACAGTATCAATCCCATGACTCTATCGTAACGGCAGTCAAGGAGTATTTGATTCAGACGGTTGCGAATCAGAACAATGCGGCGAAAATCGCCGTCACGCCGCTGGATCACCGCCTCAAA
>JASFJX010000310.1:0-5262 GCA_050119385.1 Candidatus Thiodiazotropha sp.
TGGCTATTACGCGTCGTTGCGCCTTGCCCTGCACCACCACAAACGCACACTTCACCCTGTCCAACTGATCTTTTTAGGTTAAAAAAACCCCGTTCTGTGTAGTAGTTCTCAGATTGACGAAAAAGACCATTCCAATACTCAAGGTTCTTCCCCCGATACCGCTGACGTCATACAAATAAGATCGTAAGAAGAATCACATTTATGGGAGAGAGTCCATGGAAATAATCCTTGTCATTACCAGTTTCGTATTGATCGGCCTGTATTTATTCTATCGATACACCCAGTCCACGCCAGCTGAAAGCAATAAGATCAACATGGATAATTTTCAGGAGCAGATCGAAACCGCCCTGACACTTCCCCGTGATTCGGATGATGATTGGCAAAATGAACCCGCCACGGAATCGATGTTGCAAGAGATGGCGGATCGAGGTATCTGGCTGGATCGACAACTGACCAAGGGCCAGGCGATGAATATCCTCGGTCTCTTCACACCACCCGACGGCAGGCAGGTCGATATCCTGAAACAGTTTAATATCCCCTATTCGTTCAAGATGAATCAGACCATGGCCTACTATCTGATTCGAGAGCTGTTCAAGGATCCTGCGAAGGTCGCCGAGTGGAATAACCGTCCACCCACCACCACTGTGCGTCAGGGCTTATTGTTCATGGAAGGTAAGCTGATCAGCGGTATGACCCATGTTGAGGCCCAGAGCAGACTCGATAAGCTCGGCATGGAAGATGCGGAAAAGTATAGGGAGTGGAAACAGATTGACCGGTTGTTTCTCGAAACCAACCACCCGGAAGTGCGGGCCAAATACCAGATGCGTAAAATCACCTGGAAGCGCTTCTTTGAGGGGTATGGTGCAGTGAAAGCAAGCGGAATTAACCCCCGTGCGATGAGTGGCGAACAGATCATCGAATACACACTAAAACAAGATGGCGGCATCATTAAAGACACAAAGAGTAACGAGGCGATCCAGCCTTCATCCCTTACCCATCAGGCATAGACATCGATACCGAGGACTTCACTGACATAGTCTCTCTCCTGGCTGCTTTGCACCGACTGGTATGAAGAGAGTGCTTGCTGCTTACGGGGATCGTCAATGAATTGGCTGAGGGTAGGTCTCGAGCGCTGACGCTGTAACACCTGCTCTGCCTGCTTCACCTGCTCCACGCTGTAAGGCGTGGCCCTGTCTTCTCCAACCTGAGAAGCAAGCGGCACCACCGCTTGAGTCATCCGCGCTGCACTCTCCCGCTGCTGTTCCAGCGAGACTGTGAGTGATGACAATGTCAGAGAATTGGATATCTGCATTGGATGCTTAAATATCTAGACACCGGTTCTAATTCATCTGGAAACAGATTCCACGCTATAGCCTGCTTCGACAACCGCATTGACCAGGGTTTCCTGATCCGTACTGCCGGTTATCACGGCCTGACCCTCTTCAAGGCTGACGTCTGCATTCACCACACCAGGCAGGGCCTGCAACGCCTTGGTGACGTTCATGACACAGTGGGGACAGGTCATGCCGCTTACTTTCAGCGTGATACTCAAGGGTGCCTCCATTGTGGGTTGAAAAAAACGCAATCTGTTGGCATTGGTAACAACAGTCACCGACGATAGCGCCATAGCAGCACTGGCGAACATAGGCGGCAACAACCAACCGGTGAGTGGATAGAGCGCCCCTGCTGCCAACGGAATACCTATTACATTATAGATAAATGCACCAAAAAGGTTTTGTTTTATATTCCTCATGGTTGACCTGGATAATGCGATGGCGGTGGAAACATTGAACAATGAGTCACCGACCAGGGTAATGTCACCATTTTCTATGGCGACATCGGTACCGCTGCCTATGGCAAAACCGGTATCCGCCTGGGCCAGTGCCGGTGCGTCATTGACACCGTCGCCTACCATGCCTACGCGACAACCCCGCCGCTGCAATCCCTTTACGACTTCGAGTTTCTGCGCCGGCAGAAGTTCGCTGTGCACCTGGCCCACCCCCAACGCCCGTGCCACCGCCTCTACGGTTGCTCGGTTGTCGCCACTGCAGATGACCACCTCAATCCCTTGCTTACTGAGGGACTCCACTGCCGCCTGACTGTCATGACGCAGCGGATCTTTGAGGATCAACAGCCCTATGACCTCCTCATCTCCTATGACCCACACCGGGGTACCGGCCTGTGCCGCCTCCCGTTCAGCATCAACCAGCAGTTCTGCGGGGGGCGTAAGACCATGCGTGCAAAGCAGTTGATTACCACCCAACTCCAGTTGTAATCCGGCAACACGACCTTCCACACCCTCTCCCGGACGGGAGTTAAAGGCGTCCACGGGGCGCAATTCTGTCCCGAGCCGGCGTGCATAATCGACAATCGCATCTGCCAGTGGGTGTGACGCCTGAGTTTCCACGCTGGCGGCGAGAGAGAGCAGCTCACTGCGCTCTAGCCCCGCAACAGGATAGAGTCCTGTCACTGTTGGCGCACCCTGAGTAAGGGTTCCGGTCTTGTCCACCACCAGATGGGTCAGGCCGCTTGCCCGCTGTAATCCTTCGCTATTACGTATCAGGACATTCAGCTGCGCGGCGCGACTGGTCCCCACCATGATAGCGATGGGGGTCGCCAATCCCAAGGCACAGGGACAGGCGATAACCAACACCGCGATACTGGCGGTAAGGGCATAGGGTAGTGCCGGCTCAGGGGCAAACATCTGCCAGACAATGAATGTCATCATGGCGATTACCACCACCACCGGGACAAAGATCGCGGAGACCTTGTCCACCAGACGTGCAATTGGGGGTTTACTCATCTGGGCCTTGCGAACCATGGCGATAATATGGGCGAGAGTTGTCTCCTCGCCCAACCGGGTGACCCGAAAACGCAGACTGCCGTTTCGGTTCATGGTGCCACCGGTAACCGAATCCCCTGGCCGCTTGTTCACGGGCATCGATTCACCAGTCAACATGGACTCATCCACTGTAGATGCCCCCTCGACGACCTCGCCATCGATGGGGATGCGTTCGCCAGGCCGCACTTGAATCCTGTCGCCTACCCTTAACAGCGAAACCGGTAGGGCTATCTCCTCCCCTTCATACACAACCTGTGCGATTTTTGGCGCCAACCCCACAAGGGTTCCAACCGCCTCACTGGTGGTGCGCTTGGCCCGGGTCTCCAACACATGGCCGAATTGAAGGAAGGCGAGGATCAGTACGGATGCATCGAAATAGAGTTTTTCGGTGCGTAACAGCAGCCCTTCCGGCTGAATCACAACGAGCAGGGAGGCGAACCAGGCCGTACCGGTGCCCAATGCCACCAGGGTATCCATATTGGCTGAGAGATGCCTGGCCTGTTTCCAGGCACCCAGATAGTAGTGACCGCCGCTGAATCGCATGACAAACAGGCACAGGATCGCAATACCCAACCAGAAACTCTCACCGCCGGCATCCGTCAGATGCGGAGTATGACCGCTCATTTCAGCCGCCATCAGGGAGAGACCTAGCAGCCCGGCAAGCAATGCCCGCTGCCAGGATCGCCTGACCTCTCTAGCCGCCGCAGCGGCCTCCTCCGCATAGGGATCGGTGAACGGCTCTACCAGCTTTGCCGATATATTCGCCTGACCCAGCTGGATCATCAGTTGCGCGGGATGCAGCCGGGTTTGAATGCGCCAAACGCCATGCTCGGCATGCAGTGTGGCATTCGGATCAAGTCGATCAAACAGTTGTGATAACTGATGCTGTTGCTCGCCTTCGGCAAGCCCGCTGATCTCCAGCAGGAATCCATCAGGTGTATGATGAGCAACATCCAGGCGGGCGTTGTAGCCCTGATCGATAACGCTGTTTACCACCTTCTCGGGATCCCCCCCGATCACCTGAGCACGCTTCTCTACCAGGTTGACTGCCGCCTCCGAAACCCCCTCCACCGAGCGGATGGCCCGTTCCACCGCGGCGACACAACTGGCACAGGTCATATCTTCGATACTCAGGGTATAACCACCACCATCGGTCAGTGTTGCTGGTGTTGTGTCACTATCAGGCTTGAGATCGGCGGCAGGCAGCGAACAATGGGACGAAGAATCGCTGAGGGGCTGCGCGTCATATCCGGCCTGCTTGATCGCTGCGATGGCCAGACCGGGGCTTCCCCCGACGATCCGGGCAGTATTGGATGCCAGGCTGACCTCCACTCGCTCAACATCCGGCAGGCTGGAGATTGCCCTCTCCACCGCGGCCACACAGTGCTGACAGGACATACCCCTAATCGACAGTTGATAGGGCGCGGCGTTAGCCCGCATGTTTTATCCGGGAGGCCAATTCATATAGCGACCACCCATCAGGTGCATATGGATATGAAAGACAGACTGCCCAGCATCCTTGTTGCAGTTGATGACTGTGCGGTAACCCTTCTCCTCAATCCCTTCCGCTTTAGCCACTTTTTTAGCCGCCAGGAAGAGTTTACCGATCAAAACTCCATCCTCAGGTTCGAGATCATTGAGGGTGGAGATATGGCGCTTGGGGATGATCAGGATATGAGTCGGCGCTTGTGGACTGATATCCCGAAAGGCAAGCACGTCTTCATCTTCGTAAACCGTATCGGGTTTAATCTCGCCATTGACAAATTTACAGAAAAGGCAGTCGCTCATAATCTCTCCTCAAAACTCAGATCGTCCTCGAAAGGCATGCGCCAATGTTGCACCATCCACATATTCCAACTCCCCGCCCATGGGAACCCCCTGGGCGATTCGGGTCGTTTTTATCTTTCGGGTCTCTGCCATATCGTGAATGTATTGCGCCGTCGCATCTCCCTCGATAGTCGGATTGGTAGCCAGGATAATCTCTTTGACCTCGCCCTGGGCGAAACGCTCAGCCAGATGATCGAGTCCGATCTCCTTCGGACCTATGCCGTCCAGTGGCGAGAGATGACCACCCAATACGAAATAACAACCCCGGTAGTCGATGGCCTGTTCGATGATGGCCTGATCGGCCGGGGTCTCCACGATGCAAAGCTGCGATGGATCCCGTTGCGGATTGGCGCACAATTGACATAGCTCGGTCTCACTCAGGGTACGGCAGCGGGAACAGTGTCCGATCCGGTCCATGGCTTGCGCTAAAATCCGAGACAGCTCTCTACCGCCATCGCGGTCCCTCTCCAACAGATGATAGGCCATCCGTTGTGCGCTCTTTGCCCCCACGCCGGGTAGACACCTGAGAGCGGAGATCAACTGCTGCAGCAATGAGGGACTAGGCATAGCAAATCATGTAACAAATGCATAGG
>JASFJX010000311.1:0-5259 GCA_050119385.1 Candidatus Thiodiazotropha sp.
TATCCACAACCGCCTAACCTTCATTGGTAGAGAAATCAGACACTTGCAGTGTGTTATGTGTGAGTCACATTGCCGTACACAGACCACCTTAGTTAATCATATGACAAATTAAGAGAAAATGATTGGAGTTTGGGTAACGAATGGACCGAATTTTTCATGGTTTATCGATAGATTTGTCATTAAATCAATCATAGGTAGAGTAATCTAACTGATCGCTGAATAATTATCGGCATTGATACGAAATACATGAAACATGCTATTGTTACAAACTCTCGAAGTCAGGCATGCTGTTGATCATATCAAGCATGTAGGCTATGAAAAGATTGCATAGGAGTATATCGATGGGCGAAACAAGCAAATTGATACAGAAGGCCTACGATCTTGCGTTTGACTTGGAACTCAAGTATGGCTGCTGTCCGCAGTGTGTCTTAACTGCAGTAAAAGAGACCGTGGGTGGCGTGACGGATGAGACTATCAAGGCCAGTCATGGTTTGTCTGGTGGTGGTAGCCTGATGGGGCAGGGAGGCTGTGGAGCGCTTACAGGTGGGTTGCTTGCTCTGAGCACCAAAAGGGGGCGTGATGCGAACAAACTTGATAAGGGTCGAGGAATTGCAAATTTCCAGCTTGGCCGTCAGTTGATCGACAAGTTTCAAAGCGAGTTTGGTGGGGTTACATGTGAACAACTGCAGCAACGCTTTACCGGCCGCACCTGGGATATGTGGAATCCAATTGAGTACAAGGCATTCGATAAGGCCCGTGGTGAACAGTGCGCAAGGGCAACTGCGCTGGTTACAGGGTGGGCGGTTGAGATCATGGTTGAAAAATGAAGAGCAGGCTGACCCTTTTATTTCAGGCTTTATCAAATAACGTCTTAAGATCTCGTCGATAAGTACTCAACATTCTCTTCAATAGACAATATTAGTGGTGCTTCCGCCCAATAGCATTATGAGTAACCTAATGCCATTAAGAGGCTTTATATGGGTATCATTAAAACCGCTATCCAGGAACACTCACTCTCTGCCAGTTGCAAGTTTTGCTACTATCCCGTGAAGCATCACTTCGGCGTTTTCGAAGGCGTCGGACAGGTCATCAATGGTAGCTTCTCCCTGCTTGGCCCGATCGAGACTGCTTGCAACTTCTTCCATTAGCTTGGTGAGGATAGACAGGGCTTCATCGCCGCCTGCATTCTGGGCTTGTGTAATGGCGTCAGTGATTTGGCTGTTAACTGCAGCAGAAGGTGACATTTCAAATACCTCAAATGAATCGGAAACTGAAAAAGTTGTTGTTTTTTATAATGACCCTGAATACATAACCTTCGATATCTAGAGTTGGGCGACCCTGTTTAAGGTGCCAGCCAATCTATTGAAAACAATGAAAATATTATTATAGCTGGTTGGTTGTTGTGGTTCTATTTTGGCGCTAAATTATTTTTTTTGAATGACTCTAAATAATAGCATTAAATTGAAAATAGTGTGAGCAAAATATTGAGTAGCCTCGGGGAGCTGCCGTCTGGCATCACTATCCAACCACCGCTGCATCAATTTCGACATCCAGGGCCATCGATTACTAATAAAGAGAGCCGGGGATAACGATATAACCAGCGTGGTAGATGGGCGAAAAGCCGACTGCGCAGACTTGGGTTTTGTCGAGCATTGCGTTAGGCTAAGTGCTCGGATTGGGAATGTCCGCATAGGCATCACCCAGCCCCGCATCTTCGTAAGAAGACCAATCTAAGTGGAGTTTCATCATCAGGGGCAGCATAATACAGTCTGAAAGCAGACATAGGCCTGGCAGTAACGGCTAATTTAACGATAGATACATCCCTGGCGATTTGTATGAATACCTAAAGCAAAGTGAGTTAGCCACTACTGATCCGCTTAACTTCCTCTCCCTGAAAAGGCATAACCTATGAAACGTTTTTTGGCTTTCTTCTTAAGGTCAATAGTTATCTGTTTACTGCAGTTGCAGATTGCTTTTGCCGATGAGCAGGGACTTCTATGGCAAATTAGAGGTAAGGGAGTCGATTCGTATCTGTTTGGCACCATACACAGTGAGGATCCTCGCGTCACACAATTGCCTGCATCTGTTGAAGCTGGCTTCAATCGCGCGGATATTCTGATGTTGGAGATGTCGCTCGATCAAATGACCTCTGCAAGGGTGGCAAGTATGATGCTGCAGGAGCCGGATGGCTCCCTCAGTAAACAGGTGGGTAAGTCATTGGCGCAGGAGGCAATGGAGGCAATGCGGTCATTTGGTGTTCCAGCGGCTGTGACTGAATTATTGCAGCCTTGGGCGGTCGTTATGACCTTGAGTGCGCCACGCCAGGTGAGTGGCCAGTTTCTTGATAAACAGCTGTACAACAAGGCTATTGCGGCCGGGAAACAATTTCAGCCATTGGAGAGTCCGGATGATCAGATATCGGTTTTTACCGCCCTGACGCTTAATGAACAGAAATCGTTATTGCGCAATGTGCTCGATGAGTATCAAAGTTATCCGCAAATGTATGAACAGTTGACCAAGGCGTATTTGGCAAGAGATCTAGATAGACTTGTGGCAATCAGTTTCGCTAATCCCATTAGTGACGATCCCGCTTTGCAGGAAAAGCTTATGGCTCAGATGTTAACCCGGCGGAACCACCGCATGGTTGAACGCATGGAGCCGTTTTTTAATCAGGGAAAGGCGTTTATTGCTGTTGGCGCTTTACACCTTGTTGGGGATGAGGGGTTGATCGCTCTTTTACGGCAACGGGGTTATACGGTGGATTCTGTATACTGATGGGATAATGGTCGCCGGGTTACTAAGTGAGTCAATTCAAATGAACATAATGTGTAAAATTATAGTATGACCGCCTACCCTTCGGGGTTCTCAACACTCATCCAATCCAGGATAATATCAAGCTCCTCTTTGTAGTGTTTGATGAGTAAGGCGAGGTCATCATTCAAATCGGTTCGAACAAACCACATCCGGTTCTGCCCTGGTCGATAGAATCCCTGATAGTAGACCAAGCTTTGTGCGCCAGTGTGGTTACGATAACGTCTTAGCGTGAAGATCACCGACAAGCCGTATGCCTCCATAATCTCAGTCTGGTAGTTATCGGCCACTATGCCCGCCCTGGGGAGATCCTCATCGATCAATTGATAAAAGAGCTGTAATGTCAAACCCGGCTCATAACGAACGGGGGGGAAGAGTGTCATGGTTAGGCGTTCACCTTCGGGCAGTCCATAACGTTTAAAGATTTTATAGTTGCCGCTCTCCAGCTCGAGCCAATTGTCTCGGTCAGCATGACATGCAGTGGATATCATCCACAGCAGCCATGGGCTGAGGAAAACCCAGAAATGTCGTTTTATGCGGGCTACCGGCCCGGATGTTAGACCGGAATAGCTGAACATAGGCCTCTCCATGTCAATATGTATCACCTAATACTCCATGTCCATGGTATATATTATAAAGATATATATGAATGTAACCCAGAGTTCAAGATAAACCGAAGAAGAGTAAATTAAGGGTAGTTGCCGTATTAATGCGATTAATAAAAAACAGGCAAGAACACATAGGTGGGTGTGATAAAGGAGACGGATGACCTCCGTGTTTGTATATGAAAATACTTTTCACCGCCCCTTTTTAATAGTCGGCTTTGTCAGAATTTTATTTCCACCAATAGGCCAATATTATTACCATCGACATCCTCGCCGCCGAAGTCATAGGAGATGTTGGTGTAACGTACACCCAAAGCAACGTTGTTTTGCAAATCGTATTCGTACATCAGGGCCAGTCCTAAGGCATTGTCAACATCATAGGTTCCCCATCCCAAATCTGATGCGTCGAACTCGGGTGATAAGTGGTAGGTGGGACCTATTCCAAAGGTATGTTGTTCGCTGGTGTAGAGGCCCATGACTTCCAAAGGTATGCGTGAAAACGAAATACTGCCGTTGCTGGCGTTAACACTATCCTCGAAGTAGCCGAGCGTAAGGCGTAGAGGAATAGCAGGCGTGTCGATCTGTACGCCGCCATAGAAGTAAATAAATCCGCCTGCCTTGATAGTTTGCGTATCGGTGGTGTAGTCATCATAGAGTAATGGAACTTCTGCCAGCTCATCACCGCCAGTTGTTATAGCAAGACCAAGTATGTATTCAGGTGATTGCGTCATGTCATCTGCATATGTTAGTGAGGAAAAACTACATATGAGTGAGAGTAAGGCGCAGGATGAAAGGGGTTTGTTTTTGTACATTTACAGCTCCATTTGAAAAAACTCGCTTGCTGTCTTGAGCAGCAAAACTCATCGTGCATATATAGGCGAGGGTTAATATGGCCTATATATAGGGGTTGGACCTGTAGTGTTAGTTACATAAGCATGCGGTCGCTTCAGTAGAGCGTGTTGTGCTACTCAAGAGGTGGCATCATGAACTACAAGGCAGGTACTATCGACTATACAGTTGTATATTTTATGTCGCAAAGCGCGTTGAATTATAAAATGCATTTCTGTGAAAAACATTAAATTGTCGAAATGTTTTTCTACTTTGCGAAATAAAATTATAAATATAGCGCCTCGCTGTTAGTTTAAGCGTTGATCTTAGCTAACCACGGCCTTTCAGCAAGTTATAAAGCACTGAACTCATGCTGTATCTCTCCAGCTCGCGAATGTTCAATCAAGGCGTCAAGTCTACTGTCTTTGGTGGTTCCTCGGTATACTGTCCCAGAACTTCCCTAAACTGGCGTGTAGATATTGAGTATTTCGTTAGGATGAGCATATGGTAGCGGTGCGAACAAGCGAAACACATCCTCTTCAGATCGCAGAAGTAAGAGCGAGCCCGTCACATGGCCGGATCGGGATTACCTTTTGTCCTGGTAAGCATGACCGTTTTGCCAGTACGGGTGCTTGGGAGCGCAACCTTGATCTCGATGTGGGTGCTATCGCAGCGTGGGACGCGAAGCTGGTGCTGACGCTGGTGGAATCGGCTGAGCTTACGGCACTCAAGGTGCCCAATCTAGGGCAGGCAATCCAGAGCCGAGGCATCGAGTGGCGCCATCTGCCTATTGCTGACTACTCCGTTCCCACCGAGGCTTTCGAGCAGCAGTGGCTCACACAAGGGCGCGAGATCCGCCAGATATTGCGCAATGGGGATGATGTGCTGGTACATTGCAAAGGTGGTCTGGGGCGGGCGGGCATGATCGCTGCGCGACTGCTGGTGGAGCTGGGTGTCGATCCCGAAAATGCGATCCGTTGCGTGCGCCGTGAGCGCAAAGGTGCAATCGAAACGG
>JASFJX010000312.1:0-5254 GCA_050119385.1 Candidatus Thiodiazotropha sp.
ACCCGTTACACATGGTGCCTCTTTGCCGAAAGCGGCGTCAGTTAAGAATGCTCCCCAGATTGATGAGCTGAGTTTCACCGCTGTTGTCATCCACACCGTCATTGTCATTGACAAGCAATAGATCACCGTTCGCCATGACAGCAAGTCCTTCTATCTTCTCCGGAATCACTCGGCCATTTGTGCTCAGGTCACCTTCGAGGATCAAATCGCGCTCCAGGGTTTTACTGACTGTATCACCAGCGGTCAAGCCAGTGACATCGAAGCTGTAGAGACGCTTGATTGCCGCATCCATCCCACCCTGATCATCACGCTCGATGACCAGAAATCTACCGCCACCCAGGGAGGTGATATCGGACAGGGCAGTCCAGCCGCCGTTCTGCGATACAGGCGTATCAAGAGGGTAGAAGAAAAAACTCCAGGTATCACTGGCGATATGGTAGACACCGATTCGGGCTTCGGTATCGTCGCTCCAGACCCGCTGAAAAGCCACATAGACGCTGTCGTTGTACTCAGTCACACCTTCGAAACCGAAACGTAACTGCACGTCATTCAGTGCTTGAGGCAGGGTGATGACTTGCTCGATCACACCATAGACGTCTGTCTTGATGAGAAAGTTGAGGCTGTTTACAGGTCGGTCCGCTTCACCCACTGTGCCTGAACCTTCAGAGACGACCCAGAATCCACCGTCAGACGCCTTGGCCAGGCCCTCAGGATCGATGTTGACACTCTTGTCCGCGTTGATGAGCAAACTGAGATCCACATCATCAAAGACATCCGCGCGGGCGATGTCATCGTCAGCCAGGCTGTCATCCACGTCCACTGTGGCGATGCCGGCAAGGACATCGTTGCTGTCGAGAATGCGCATCTCCTGTTTAACGATGGCGGGAACGTCACTCACATCCAAAGTGAGGATACGATTCTGCTGATAGAAACTGTCTTCAACGGCGTATACTACGCTCTCATCCATCGGATCGGCGCTCAGTCCGGAGAGAGCGCTCCAGGGTATCGGTGTACCATCGAGGCGATCTGCCGACTGGATGCTAGGGTAGCGCTCATCCTCGGTTGCATAATGGTAGATGTTAAGCACCGAGCGGATTTTCTCGCCGCGATCGTCCTCTTCGCTGGCTACCACCAGCAGGTTGCGCGAAGGTATCGCCATTCCACCTTCAGGTGCAGAGCCGGCGGGCAATGCCTGCTTGAACAGCGGATTTTTCGGATCTGCCGCATCATAGACGAAGACCAGGCTGGAACGCTCTGAATTGATGAACAAATAGCGGTCACTGCCATAGACGCCGACCTCGGCATTCTCTGGCTCATTACCCTTATTACCGGAGCGATTGTCAGGATAGTGGCCATAGCGAACCGCCATGTGATCTAGAGTGGCGCCGGAATTCCAAACCACATCACCGCTGATGTTGAATACGGTGAAGCCACGGCTGCCACCATCCAGGTCACCTTCGTCCGCAGTGGCGAAATAGTTGTTATTGATCCAGGTTACACCGTCCGGTTCTCGCAGTACATTGTCCTGTTGTTCGGTCTGGGAGATCAGAGCGGGATCCTCTTCAGTGGCATCAATCTGTGTCAGATCGACATCACCGGCCGAAAAGTGATTGACAATGCCACCATCGGTCAGGTCGACCAAAACGATATGATTGTTTTCCTGCAGGGTGACGACAGCGATATTATTGGCATTGATGTCGACAAATTCGGGTTCAGGATCCCCCGCATAGAGATCGGCAATATCCGTCAAATCGACCGTCGACGTGGTCCAGTTGGCAGGATCGGCATCGACAAGGTTCACCACCACCAGAGTGCCGGCGGGGGCCTGGGGCGGCGCGCCAGTGTCTAGCTCTTCATCCCGTTCATTTTCAATGACCACAGCGGCATAGTGACCATCAGGGCTGACTGCCACCGAGTCCGGCTGACCTCCCAGATCGATCTGACGGATAGAACTCTGGCTGTATATATCGACGACTTCCAGATGGCCTGAAACGTTCACATAGTCAGCGGAGGTGTTGACAGCGACCAGCGCATAGTCGTCTTTGACAGCAACAGAAGTCGGCTCTCCGGAGAGGTCAAGGGTACCTCCCGCCACCGGATCAGCCGGGTCGGTGATGTCAACAAAACCGATCTGCTCCTGTTCACTGTCCGTATAGACCAGGCTCAAGCCATCGGATGCCGCGGCCACGATCTCCGCGACAGTCTCCTCGTCGGTGTCACAATTGACGTCGATTTGTGAACAGACTGGAAATGAGGCAATGCGGTTGAAATTTTTACTTTGATTGAGTGAGGTGGGCGTACAAGCGTAGGAGGTTTCTGTGATTTCACTGCTGTCCAGAACACTGTCCCCGTCCAGGTCGAGACCCGAGTCTAGCCGCACCCCCCCTTGGAAGCAGTTTGCATCACCACTCAACAAAGCGGTTTGTGAGACCAGGCTGCTGACCCCATCCGTGCCATTATCACCATCACTTCCCGTGCAAGCGCCAAGCGACACGGCAACGGCGATCGAAGCCGCAAGTGTTTTGATCTTTTTGTTCATATTGCCCTCATACATCCATATCGAAAGTGAGGGCATTATGTAAAGAATACATGACAAGGAGATAAAAGAAATACTACAATAATACTTCAGTAAGCTTTATCAATTCATGAAACGCTGGGTTATTCCGCTTTATTCTTGATTATCATATCAACCTGCATTCATTTACCGCTTGAACTAACCTTTCATTTTCTTGTTTTGTTCCTAGGGCAATTCTTAGGTACTTGCTACCTAATCCTCGAAAAAACTGTCCACTTACTACTGATATTCTCTTTTCATAAAGTTTATTTGCCGCATCATTTGCTTCCCCGTTTATTTGCAGCAAGTAAAACGGCACTCTCGAATTTCGAATTAAACGCCCTCTCCACTCTCTTTCTATTTGTTTCCATGAAGCATCCAGTTGTGTATGTATTAGTTCGACCCTTTCGTAGTCATTTAAAATACTCAATCCAATTAATTGCATTAAATCAGGTACGGCAAATGGTGATAAAGCTGTTTGCATATATTTGATTATGTCTGGATTACCAATAATGTAGCCCAATCTCAATCCAGCCAGCCCGAGCTTTGAAAATGACTTAATAACTACCAAATTATCATACTCCATGGCGATACTTGTAAAGTCCACATCACCGTACACACCAAGCACCGCATCAACACAAAACAATGTATTTTTGCACTTGGCAAGTGCTGTTTTTAAACTGGCTACGTCGATTTGGTTTGTAGTTGGATTGTTTGGCGAGCATAGAAGAACAAGGTTATAATTCTTATCGATACTTTGAATATCCACCGCATAGGTAATATCTACATTTTCCATGGCGGATATGACAATCTCAAATCTAGGAAACGTCGGGATAATTATACAGGCTTCTGATTTATCACCCAAAAACTGCTTACAGATCACTTCGATCGCAAAATCCGCTCCCGGAACAATCATAATCCAACCAGGCGGCAATCCTTCATGGTCAGACAATCTTTCTATGAATTCTGAATTGCCAAATGGCTTACCATATTTCCCAAGCACTTCAGGCTTTTTAGCATTAATCACACTCTCTATATCAATATTCCATACATATGGAGATGTAACTAATGACAGGTCTATATCAGCATGCTTCTTCAGTGCATAATTTAAGTTGCTTTTTTGTAAATCGATTAAATCACTCCTATATCTAATCATGACCAATGCTCTACGTCATTAATATTCCTATACTCATTAAGACAAAACAACCTGTACCATACTATAAATGTGAACGCTCTGATTATACTAATAAAGAGATAATTCCTGCCTGCATCATGCAGTTTTATTAAATCAAGCAGCTTATTGCCAGCAACATAGGGTATATTATTGTCATTAGCATATTGAATGGAATTCATTACCATTTGCCTAAAATCCCGATTACGCCTTAACCATTTCTCTCTACTCACGTATTGCGAGTTATCATTAAGATCAACATATCCATGGGTCAATCTTCTTATATAATGCTGCGATTTGTATTTTAACTTTTCAATTTTGCGTACTAAATTAATTTTATATTTTGAATTCAAATCCACACCAGTTGTCGCCCAAGGGATACTTGCCATTTTAGGATATTTGACCTTAAGCAATTCCTTATACAAATAATGGTTCATCTTTAAATGCGGAGGTATCTCTGCGTAAAGGTCAAACAGATCGGAGTCAACAAAGGGCAATACATCATGAAAAAAGAATTTATTTAAATCAATATTACCCATCATTCTTCTGCCGAAGGTAAATTGCGCAAACATATCCTTTTGATCGCAGAACAATTCATTATTTCTATATTGCTCATAATTATTGAGCACATTTTTTCTATGAATACTCAAAAATTCATCTGCAACCTCATCCTGAAGAATATTTTTTAGTCGGCCAGATGCCTGCGACAAACCGAACAGCCTTTCCAGACTATTCGTAATAAAAGCTTTATCGTCTGATTTAACTATCTCCTTACTCGAAAATACATGGTCTGAGCCCATTGACATATGAGCACCTATGATGCCATTGATAAAAGTTACTCTCCCAGGATTCAGCGCATTCGCTACTTGAATTAAATGCGTTGGCCTTACGTCAACATTACACTCACTCAGCCAAACTGATTTAATAGCGTTAGTTGGCCCCATGCATTCAGGGCTTATATCGACTAATTGATAGCTTTTCTCGAACCCCAACTCCTTGATAACTTTACTGGCTATTTTATAATCTATACATTTTTTATTGCCGTGAGTATAGATCTGTAGGTTATTGTTCAGTTTCTGAAGTATGTTCAGTAATAATCTCGAGTCCAGACCACCGGTGAGCGGCATAATAATCTTATCACTTTTATCTTGTGGTATTTTTTTTTGTAGAGACGCCTTATATAGCTCATTTGCTTGATTTATATAATCCAATTCCGTCTTATTATTATTTCGAATACATACAGGACGCCAATATTGTTCAATGGATAGTTTGTTATCAATTATAGAGAGCACACTAGCATTAGGTAGCAGTTTTGAATTTTTAAAGATACTTGAATTCCCTAGTATTACATTCGATATAAAATATGATGCAACAGCCTCCTCATCTAGTGCTCTATCGAATTTATCATAAGCCAATAATATCTTGGTTTCAGGACCAAAGATAAAAACGTCATTATCTTTGTAATAATATAGATACGAGAAGCCGAACCTGTCATTACAGATGATTATTTGTCTATTATTCTTATCGTG
>JASFJX010000313.1:0-5249 GCA_050119385.1 Candidatus Thiodiazotropha sp.
GCAACGATTCAGAATTCAGGCTCTGTACTCCAAGCGATAGACGATTAACACCCGCTTCCCGGTAACCCGACAGACGCTCCGACTCCATTGCACCAGGATTCGCTTCCAGGGTTATCTCCACCCTTTCATCCAAGGCAACCAGCCCTGCCACCCCCGCCAACAACCGCTTGATGCTTTGTGTTGAAAACAGACTCGGCGTCCCACCGCCAATGAAGATACTCTGCACCTCTCTTCCTGAAACAAACCGCTGTTCCATGCGCAAGTCCTGCAACAGGGCATCCACGTAAATCAGATCCTCAACCACCCCTGGTTGCGCATGTGAGTTGAAATCACAATAGGGGCACTTCCTGACGCACCAGGGTATATGGATATAGAGAGAAAGCGGAGGCAGCAATGATCGCACTATGCCTTATCGCGTGCCTGCAGGTAGGAAAAATCGGAAATCGCCCCCCATTCACGAGAGCCTTTAAGGAAACCCATGTACGACTCATATACCTTCTTGGCAAAGGCATCTTTGGCAGCCAGCTCCCGCACCACCTCGTTCGAATATTTTCGCAGCGTTTCCATCACGTCGTTGGGATAGACGCGGATATCCACTTTATGCTTCTCAACCAGCGTCTTCAAGGCCGTCGGATTGCGCGCGGTATACTCCGCCAACATCTCCTGATTGGCTATCTTACAGGCATTCATGACGATCGACTGCAGGTCTTTCGGCAAGCCATCATAGGCCTTTTGATTGATAATCGCCTCGAGGGTTGTACCAGGCTCATGAAAGCCGGGATAGTAGTAATACTTGGCCGCTTTAAACAGGCCAAAGGCCAAATCGTTGTAGGGATTAACCCATTCGGTTGCATCGATTGCACCCGATTGCAGCGAGGTAAAGAGCTCCCCGCCCGGGAGGTTGACCGGTGTACCGCCGGCACGCTTGAGCACTTCACCACCGAGACCTGGGATGCGCATCTTCAAACCTTTCAGATCGCTGACGCTTTTGATCTCTTTGTTGAACCAGCCACCCATCTGCATACCCGTATTGCCGCCGGGCGCCGGAATCAGGCCGAACGGCTTATAGAGTTCCCGCCATAGTTCCACGCCGCCACCAAAGTAGAGCCAGCCATTCATCTCCTGAGCCGTCAAGCCAAAGGGTACCGTGGAAAAGAACTGAGCGGTCTCGCTTTTCCCCTTCCAGTAGTAGGCGGCGCCATGGCCAATCTCGGCAGTACCTCGCGAAACTGCATCGAACACCTCAAAGGCCGGCACCAACTCTTTCGCCCCATACACCTTGACATGCATGCGACCGCCACTCATTTCATTGATCACCTCAGCCAGCTTGTTGGCTCCGGTGCCCAAACCGGGAAAGTTTTTTGGCCAGGTGGTGACCATCTTCCACTTGATCTGCGATTTCGCCTCGGCAACCCGCAAGCCTGCCATACCGGCACCTACGGCCAGGGATCCCCCCCCGGCACGCTTTATAAAATCACGACGTTTCATACCACTCTCCAATTCAATTAATATTATCTACCGAGAATCGAACACATAGAATAAACAAACAACTGCATTAGGGATGAATTTGCCAACGAAATCATAAGCCTTTAGTCTGCAAAAAACAGCGCTCAACAGGGAGAGAGATTGGCATATGCCACCACTAGCCATTTACTTCCAACCTCCTCGAAATTGACCTGAACTCGGGCACTCCGGCCCTGACCCTCCGCATTCAATACCACACCCTCGCCAAATTTAGCGTGCCGCACCCGCTGGCCGAGACTGAATCCGCTCAACGCTCCCACCTCCAGATGGGCTGGGGTGCCATATATGGGTTGGCTGGTGGCAGGACCGGCTCTTACTTCCGACATCAATTCAGCCGGCATCTCACGAATAAAGCGCGAGGGGAGGGGATAGCTGTCACTGCCATGCAATCGTCGACTCTCAGCATGGCATAGGTAGAGTTCACGCATGGCCCGGGTAACACCCACATAACAGAGCCGTCGCTCCTCCTCCAGGCGGGATGGATCATCCGCCGACATACTATGGGGAAACAGACCCTCCTCCATGCCGACCAGGAATACCAGAGGAAACTCGAGCCCTTTCGCAGAGTGCAGAGTCATCAGCTGAACACAAGGCTCGGTGGGATCGCCCTGGGCTTCACCCGCCTCCAGTGCGGCATGGGAAAGAAAGGTGGAGAGTTCATCCATCTCCTCGGTTTCATCCGTCTCATAGCCAAACTGGCGCGTGGCGTTGACCAGCTCCTCCAGGTTTTCCTTGCGGTCAACCCCCTTACCATCACGACTCTTCTCAAAGTGATCCGGCAAGCCACTGACCTGGAGCATCTGCTCTACCTTTTCCGGCAGAGATAGATTGGCACAGCTCACCCGCAGTTCATCGATCAGGTCGATAAACCCCTGCAGGGCCGTCGCCGCCCGCTTTGCCATCCTACCCCCTTGTAACAGCTCGGAAGCCGCCCGCCACAGAGGGCAATCGAAATCCCTGGCATGGGCTCGTACCGCATCCATGGTCTTGGGCCCGATGCCTCTTGGGGGCATATTCACCGCCCGTTCAAAGGCGCCGTCATCATCGGTATTATTGATCAGCCTCAGGTAGGCCAGGGCATCCTTGATCTCCGCCCGTTCGAAAAATCGTAACCCGCCATAGACCCGATAGGGGATGGCAGCCTGCAGCAACGCCTCCTCGAAAAGACGTGACTGCGCGGTAGTGCGATAGAGAATCGCCGCCTCTGACTGGCTATTACCCTCATCGATGAACTGGCGGATACGCTGTATCACGAAACGCGCCTCATCGATCTCATTGAAGGCGGCATAGAGCTTGATCGGCTCGCCCTCGCCATCCTGGGTCCATAGCTGCTTGCCGAGACGGGAAGGATTGTTATTGATCAGCGCGTTGGCGGCATTCAGGATATTGCCGGTGGAACGGTAGTTCTGCTCCAGACGAACCAGGGAAGCTGTTTCATAGTGGTTCTGAAAGCTCTGGATATTCTCTACCCGGGCACCACGCCAGCCATATATCGACTGATCGTCATCACCGACTACAAAGAGATTGTTACGCGGCCCCGCAAGCATCCTGAGCCAGGCATACTGGATCGAGTTGGTATCTTGAAACTCATCCACCAGGACATGCTGAAAGCGTTGCTGATAGTGCTGCAGGATATCCGGTCTATCCCGCCATAGTTCATGGGCACGCAATAACAGCTCCGCAAAATCGACCTGCCCACCCCGCTCACAGGCATCCTGGTACTCGCTGTAAAGGCGGATCATCTGCTGTTGGTAGGGATCACCGCCATCATCCAGATGCTGCGCCCGCAATCCCTCATCCTTGCGGCCATTGATGAACCACTGGATCTGTCTTGGCGGCCAGCGGGCCTCATCGAGATCCAGGTTTTTCAGGAGCCTCTTGATCAGACGAAACTGGTCATCGGAATCGAGAATCTGAAAACTCTGCAGCAGCCCGGCCTCTTTCCAGTGGGCACGCAACAGGCGATGAGCCAAGCCGTGAAAGGTACCTACCCACATGCCGCCCAGAGGCTGGCCGAGCAGAGCTTCGATGCGATAACGCATCTCTTTCGCCGCCTTGTTGGTGAAGGTGACAGCCAGGATCGACCAGGGTGAGGCGGCCTCGGCAGCCAACAACCAGGCGATCCGGTGCACCAACACCCGGGTCTTGCCGCTGCCCGCACCAGCCAGTACCAATAAATTACCGATCGGTGCGGTTACCGCCTCTCGTTGCGCATCGTTCAGGGGATCAAGTATGGGAGAAACATCCATGACAGCTAGTTTACTCATCCTGTGGTGATAAAAGCCACTTTTCAGGTGCAATTTTTAAGCCTTTCCAACTTGCTAACTATCAAACTTGAACTCCGTTGTCCCCATTTTGGTTTATAGTTGCCCCCCATGATCACCCGAAAGTATCTCTATCTGATCGCCTTGGCCCGGGAGAAGCATTTCGGTCGCGCCGCCGCGGCATCGATATCCGCCTTGTACGCAATGGCTCCCGCGGCCTGTTCTGGCTCGAGCCACTGCTGGAAGTGGAAACCCCCAGGGGGCGGATCGCTTACGGACCATTAGAGGCCCCGGATATACCTGGCCTGTTCGATGCCGACCTGCAAACGGGCGGCAACCACCCCCTCTGACTGGGTCCTACAGAAGAGATTCCTTACCTGGCCCGTCAGCAACGAATCAGCCTGGGCCGTGTCGGGGTGGTCGATCCCCGCTCCCTGGATGACTACCTGGCTCATGGCGGCGGCGCCGGTTTGGCCCGCGCCCGGCAGATGAGTGCGGCCGAAATCGTCCAGGAGGTGACCGATTCCGGCCTGCGCGGTCGGGGTGGCGCCGCCTTCCCCACCGGTATCAAATGGAACACTGTACTGAACACTCCGGCAGATCAGAAGTACATCGTCTGCAATGCCGACGAGGGTGACTCTGGCACCTTCGCCGACCGAATGTTGATGGAGGGTGATCCCTTCAGCCTGTTCGAGGGCATGCAAGTACGCACCCAGTCACCCCGTCTGGCAGAGCTGCGTCGCAATGTAATGGAGCTCTACATCTCCGACCACCCCCTCGATTGCCTCACCTGCGCTGCCAACGGCGACTGCGAGCTACAGATTGCATGAATCCGAGTAATCTAATCAATATGGCTAATCAGATCGGCGCATTCTTTGAAGCGATGCCGAACCGGGAGCAGGGAATAAATGATATTGCCGATCACATCCTGCGCTTCTGGGAACCGCGTATGAGAACCTGCTTGCTCGATTACATCGCCATTGCCGGTGATTGGGAGCTAAAACCGATTGTACGTGATGCCCTGCCGATAATCAGAGAGACCTGACAGGGTCGACATAGTCCGAGAAGCCGAGATCAACAAACCGTTGTTACGACTCCCCAGGCTCGGCGCTGATAATCACCTCATGCATCTCAACGGCGCCTTCACCCTCGAAGGCCTGTTTCGGCATTGGATTGGCATGGGCGGAGCGGAAATCCTCACTCCCTACCCAGCCTTCGAATGCCGCCTTGTCCTGCCAGGTGGTGAGCACGATATAGGGCACTCCCGCCTTGGCCGGCTGCAGCACCTGCATACGTACGAAACCCGGCTGCTTCTCGATCTGTCCCGCACGGTTGCGAAAACGCTCCTCGAACATCTCCCGGTAGCCATCAGCAACAGGGACCCGGTTGGCGACTATGAACATAATTTAAATCCTCATGTTTCATCCGGACGCTTAAAAATAAGCTAAGTTAATATTTTTA
>JASFJX010000314.1:0-5245 GCA_050119385.1 Candidatus Thiodiazotropha sp.
TCTGCAGGTTTGGCAATGCGGGAACTGGAAAAGCGTGTATCCAGATGGGCCAGCAGGTCAACGGGATCTTTGGCGATGACATCAGGGCTGATCCGCTCGTCGACGATCTGATTAACGAACGAACTATTGGCGCCATTTTCCAGTAAACGGCGTACCAAATAGGCCAAAAGATCACGATGTGCACCCACTGGCGCGTAGATTCGGCAATGGCACCCAGCGACCTCCATGACTGTGTCGTAGAGGGCCTCGCCCATGCCATGCAGACGCTGGAATTCATAACTGACCACTTTGTTCTTTTTAGCCATATATTGAACAGCGGCGACACTATGGGCGTTGTGTGTCGCGAACTGGGGATAGATGCAGTCGGTCATTCCCAGCAGTTTTTCGGCACAACAGAGGAAAGAGAGGTCTGAATTGACCTTGCGGGTAAACACCGGGAAGCCATTCAGCCCCAAAGTCTGGGCACGCTTGATCTCCGCATCCCAATAGGCGCCTTTGACCAGACGCACCATGATCTTGCGGCCTAACTCTTGTGCTCTGGCATAGAGCCAGTCGATAGTATGGCGTGCTCGTGGTCCGTACGCCTGAACCACAACACCAAAGCCGTCCCAACCCTCAAGGCGTTCATCCGACAGAATGGCGTCGACGACATCGAGGGAGAGGTCGAGACGATCGGCCTCTTCCGCATCGATATTGAAACCCATATTGGCGGCCTTGGCTTGCAGGGCCAGGGATAATGTACGAGGTACCAATTCGTCCAGAACGCGCTGTCGCTGAGGACTCTCATAACGAGCATGCAATGCCGACAACTTTACGGATATGCCAGGGTTACTCCGAATGTCGTTACTGGTACAGGTTGCGGCCAACTCCTCGATGGCATCGCGATAGGCTTGGAGGTAACGCAGAGCGTCAGCATCCGTGCGCGCCGCTTCGCCCAGCATGTCAAACGAGTAGGTATAGCCTTTTTTTCTCCACTTGGCACCGCGTTTCGTGGCTTCGTCGATGGAGCGCCCCAACACAAATTGATGTCCGAGTTCTTTCATGGCCTGACCGACGGCCTTGCGCACCACCGGTTCTCCCAGGCGCTTGAACAATGAGCGCAGGGTGACAACAAGCCCTTCACGGTCATCATTTTCCAGGAGTTTACCTGTGATCAGCAGTGCCCATGTGGAGCTATTGACCAAGGATGAACTGGACTGCCCAAGATGCTCTTGCCAGTTACCGGATACGATCTTATCTTCGATCAATGCATCGATAGTGGCGCTGTCGGGGACCCTTAACAGTGCCTCGGCAAGGCACATCAGTGCCACGCCCTCAGTGGTGCTGAGGCCATATTGGGCGAGAAAATTCTCCATCATCGATGGCGTGCTTTCCGTGCGAACACGACGCACCAGGTTAGCGGCATTGCTGGAAATGATCTGGCGCTCACCTTTACCCAAGGAGAAGCTTGCAAGTAAATCAGTTACCACTTGCAACTCATCAGCCAGATAGGCTTCGCGGATACGCTGACGGTATTTTTCGGTTTTCCGTGTCATGATCGCTCTACATCGCGTTTATGGCTTAACGCACACTGCACAGGTCTGGATTCAGTCACAAACGCTTATGCAATGTGCGCCGCCGGTTCTCAAATCGATCAGGGGCTCCTAGTCTTTGATTTCTGCTTCCACTTTGGAGAAACGATGCTGTATGGACGGCGAAGGCTCTGCCGTCAGTTTCGATGCAACGATGATGGCGATGAAAGAGAAAACAAAGCCGGGAATGATTTCATACAGCTCGAACCATCCGCCTGACAACTGTTTCCATATCACCACGGTTACACCACCGACTATAATGCCGGCGTAAGCACCGGCTTTGTTCATCCTTTTCCAATACAGAGACATAATGAGCGCCGGGCCAAAAGCCGCGCCGAATCCCGCCCAGGCGTATGAGACGAGCGCTAGAACTTGTGAATCCTTGTCCATGGCCAGGGAGGTGGCAATCACCGCGATGCCTACGACCGCGATACGGCCGACCAAGACCAATTTCTCCGGGGAAGCCTCTTTGTTGAACAAGGCCTTGTAGAAGTCTTCCGCCAAGGCGGATGAGGATACGAGCAACTGGGAGTCGGCTGTACTCATGATGGCGGCCAAAATCGCGGCCAACAGCACCCCGGCGATCGCGGGATGGAACAGGGCGTCCACAAGCACCATGAAAACGGTTTCCGTATCGGACAGGCCTTCTGGTAAATAGCCGATGGCCACTAAACCGATCAGGCAGGCACCGGCCATGGAAAGACCGCTCCAGAGCACGGCGATACGTCGCGCCGCCGGGACATGGCCTTTGCTCTTGATGCCTTTGAAACGGGCCAGAATGTGCGGCTGCCCAAAGTAGCCCAGCCCCCAACCCAGCAATGAGAGGGTTCCGATCAGGGTAATGCTCTTGCCGTCGGCGTCGGTGAACATATCCAGCAGCGCTGGATTCTTGGCTTCCACAGCGGCTAAGGTGCCACTCAAACCACCGATTTCCCCCATTGCGAAAAGCGGCACGAGCATGAGCGCACCAACCATGAGCAAGCCTTGAACGACATCTGTCCATGAGACGGCCAGAAAACCGCCGAACATCGTATAGGAGATCACAGCGAGAGCGCCAACGAAAACCGCGATATTGTAGTCAAAGCCGAATACGGTCTCGAACAACTTACCACCGGCCACTAAGCCGGAACTGGTGTAGAAAAGGAAAAAGATCAGAATAAAAATGGCGGATACGACGCGTAGGCCATGTCCACTATCCTCAAAGCGCTTTTCGAAAAACGAAGACAGGGTCAATGCATTGTCGGCGTGGTAGGAGTAAACACGCAAACGCTGGGCTACCAACAGCCAGTTCAGCCAGGTTCCCACCAGCAGGCCACCGGCCAGCCAGAAGGAACCATACCCGGCGGCCATGGCGTAACCGGGCAAGCCCATCAGAAGCCAGCCGCTCATATCCGAGGCCCCTGCGCTCAGGGCACTTGGTATCGGGCCGAGGTTGCGTCCGCCCAGGATATAGTCAGAAAGGTCCTGGGTACGGCGGTATGCAACAAGGCCGATTCCCAGCATTACAAAGAGATAGACAATAAAAGTAGCGGTAACCATATGTACAGAATCCCAGCTTGAGTAGCTAACTGTGACTACTTCCTGTAGTGCTTGCTAATAGTACGCCTTGATGCTCGATTGATGATTGATAGCAAGCACTGACAGGCCCACTGAGAGATAAGACGTTGTGGTATTTCAGACTAGCAGTATATGAATGGTCATATTTCCGGAATTCTATAAACTATGTTCAATAAGGTCTTTTTTTATTTGCGTTTATTAGACGTATTTCACATAAATATCCAAAATTGTAGTTAAATTGACTTATCCCTTCAATTGTGATTTCATCTAACTCTCTGAAATTACTTAACTATTTCGAACATTTATCGATGGACAAATTCGATCTATCAATTTTGCATGAGTTGCATCAGAACGGGCGCATAACCGTGACAGAACTTGCTCGCCGCGTAGGGTTGTCGAAAACGCCTTGTCAGGTTCGCATGCGCCGCCTGGAAGAGTCCGGGTACATCAAAGGCTATGTCGCAATACTGGATCGGAAAAAACTGGGCGGTACGCATGTCGCTTTTGTCAATGTTACTTTGAGCGACACCAAGACCCCCGCACTGGCGTCGTTCAACGAGGCGGTGCAGTCAATCCCTGAAGTCGAGGAGTGTCACATGATTGCCTCTGATTTCGATTATCTGCTAAAGGTACGCACTGCAGATATTGAAACCTACCGCATGGTGCTGGGGGAGAAAATTTCAGCCCTTCCGTTCGTACAGCAAACCAGCACCTTCGTGGTAATGGAGAGTATCAAAGATTGCGCGGAACAGGAAATAGATTCACGCCGCTAACCGGTTAACACCCCAGAATTAAGGCAGACAGCTAAAGGAATGAGCGACTTACAAGACCTCGAACTCATCATCAGATCCGGCACCTCCATACTCTTCATCGAAAGCGATGATGAAAAGCAGGTCGAGATGCTGTTAGAGCGTCTCGCCATCCAACTGGGGCGGCAACTGCTGCGCTGGACCGTAGCCAGCGGACTGACCAACCTGCATACCAACCAGACCACCCACCTCACAATCAAGGAGCCCTCCAGGGTTCTGGCCGAGCTAGCCGGTCGCACAGCACCCGCCATCTATATGCTGATGGATATCCACCACTGGCTGGATGACCCCCTGACTCTGCGTCAACTCAAGGAGATCGCGCAGGGCAATCCGTCACAGACTCTCGTCCTGATCAGTCACAGCGCCGAGATACCTGACGAGTTGCGCTCGCTCTCAACAAGATTCGAACTCTCGCTGCCGGACCGCAGCGCCTTGAAACGGCTGCTACAGGCAGAGATACGGGAGTGGGGACGCAATAACAATCGCAACGTCAAGGCAAGTCGCGAAGTGATCGACCCCATGCTTAGCAATCTCTCCGGCCTCAGCCTGAGAGACGCCAGACAGTTGATTCGCAACGCCATCTACGACGATGGCATGCTGACCGAAACGGATCTTGATGATTTGGCCAAGACCAAGTACCGCCTGCTCGACAACACAGGTGTACTCTCACTTGAACTCGATAGTGCCAAATTCGACCAGGTCGCCGGTCTCAGCAACTTGAAACGCTGGCTGGAGCAGCGCCGCTCCATCTTTATCGCTGAACAACCCCCACGCGGTCTCGACCTTCCAAAGGGGATACTACTATTAGGCATACAAGGCGGTGGCAAGAGTCTGGCCGCCAAGTCGGTCGCCGGAAGCTGGCACCTCCCCCTGTTACGCCTCGACTTCGCCGCTCTCTACAACAAGTTTTACGGTGAAACCGAACGCAATCTGCGCGAATCGCTGAAAACAGCGGAATCCATGGCGCCCTGCGTGCTGTGGATTGACGAAATCGAGAAGGGACTCGCCACTGATGTTGATGGCGGACCCTCGAAACGCATCCTCGGCACCCTGCTGACCTGGATGGCCGAGCGCACATCCCGGGTCTTTCTGGTAGCCACAGCCAACGACATCGAAATACTGCCACCCGAATTGTTGCGTAAGGGGCGGTTCGATGAGATCTTCTTTGTCGATCTCCCTGACCCCGAGGTGCGCAAAACAATCTTCCACATCCACCTCAGCATGCGCGAGCAAGACCCCTCTGCTTTCGATATAGACAAACTTCAGGAGGCCAGCGAGGGTTTTTCCGGTGCAGAGATAGAACAAACG
>JASFJX010000315.1:0-5245 GCA_050119385.1 Candidatus Thiodiazotropha sp.
CTCGATCCGGCGCAACGGGCCGCGTTGGGTAAACGTGAACAGGAAAAAGTCGTCTGGCTCGATCACGACCTGGCACCGCCCAAATCCCGATTCGATCTGATGGTCGCCGGCTATGTCACCCCCCCGGCGAACTATCGTGAACTCAAGATCAAAGCCGCGATCCAGGTCGGATCACGCCAGGCCCAGGTAGAGGCCCATGTTCCCCGCTACTGGCTCTCCGGCCTAACCCGCCACACCCCCGTAAAGTGGCTAGACTATTCCGGACACACAATCTCAAGTAATCTTGAGCCCTAACCAAAGAGTGTGTACCGGTGAGCAAACAGAAGAAACAGAACCATTATACGTCAGAGTTTAAAGAGTCAGCAGTTAAATTAGCCATAGAGAGCGATCATCCTATATCCGTAACGGCGGACGAGCTAGGAAGGGGCCAGGACAGCCCCGCCACCAGTGCCCGGTTAACGTAAAGGGAGACGGTGCCCAGCCCGACTTTCAGGCTCCGGGCGATCTGGCGCAGGCTTAATTTGGCCTCAAATTTGAGTCGCAAAATCTCTTTGATGGTTCGCATTGTGGTTCTCTCTGCCGGCATTGGCCCCTTCCTCTTTCCAATGAAAAAAGAAAACGGTACCAAAATTTAATAAAATCAATGCGTAAGGAGGGAAAAACGGAGAATTTCGTCAGTGATTCCGGAAGTCGAACACCGATTCCGGAAAATCAGGAAAAGTGTTCAACTTCCGCCGGAATGGGTGTTCGACTTGAATCGGAATCGGTGTTCGGCTTCGTTCGGAATGAGTGTTCGAGATCGTCCGGAATATGCATTTAAGTTATCGCCCAATTGGAATAAGAGCGGATTTTCTCTGCTATTTTGGGAATATTATGATCTGACTCCAATATTAAGAACAAGGTGAGATCAATTGTTTTAGGCATGATTATTTCATCGACTGATAATCCTACTGAAACTTTATAATTCAGCTTAATTTTTCTACTGTTTTTGCAGGTGTCTTGCACCGATGTGGGATCCAATGATTCCGTCTGCACGAATTGCAATCATCGTAGGCTTGGCGTTTCTGACCTCAATCCCGGCAAAGCTCAAAACCTTGCGGGTGCAGAGGTGGTGGGGTTTTTGAATATCATCAGGGCTCGGTACATCAAACGTACCATCGAGAAGACGGATACATGTTATAGGTCGATTTTCAATTTTCCAATAGAGCGCTTCAATGATCGTTGATCCGATTCGTTAATCCAATTACCTATAAAATAAGGGAACATCTATTGATAACCCTTTACCTCGAAGTAAATCAAGTGCTTGTCCTGATCAGTTGTGGCCGCTGCCACCTTCAGTCATCCCTGACTATACAGTACAGCACGCGTAAGAAACCAAACGGCCCGTCGCTGGAATACGACGGGCCGCAATACACTCCTACCGCTTTGAGATCAGGGTGAGGGCGTCGTGTCCTTGATCAACGCGAACGCTCGCTCGTCCCACAGCCATAGCGAACGGAGTTCGTTGTGTACACCATCAGTCGCGGTGTGGGCGACCATCAGGTTGGCGGCGAATGCCGCACCATCGGGGCAACCCGCAACCATGTCGCCCAGGGTCTCCGTCCACGATGCGCTCGAGGGGACAAGGTCGGCCATATCGGTTCCGACTTGAGTACTATGTCCGCGACGAACCCACATCCTATAGACCGCGTGGTTGTTATCCTGCTCCGCAGTGTACGGGACTACAACATCAGCGGTGGTCTGCGCGGGATTGAACCAGGTGAGCCCGCAGCTACCGCTCTTGGTAAACACACCCGAGGATGGCGAGCTCACAATCTCATCGATAGTCCCGGTGCATGGAATCGGATCCACCTGGATCGCGAAGTACACGCCTGGGTCGCCACTGGCAGTATCAATCCAGGCAGGATCCATCGACGAGGTCGGGATCATCCAGCCCCCTGCAATGGGCGCCGGCGCATCAGGCACGCGGAATGTGACCTCGTTGGTTAGCGGTGGTGGCCCGCTCGAATTCCACGGATTAAGCGGAGCACCTGTTCCATCATAGATACACATCTTGAGCTCGTAAAGACCATCGGATTTCCCGGAGGTTGGAAAGTAGCCGGAAGCATGGTCCCACAATCGAGTCAGTGGCCATGTGAGCGTTACCAGTGTTGGATCGATGGTGGCGCTCGGATACCATGCCTGCAAACGTCCGATAAATTCGGCCTTCTTCTCACTCTCCAACATGGCTAGCGAGGGCCGGAACTTGTTGAATCCGTTCTCATCCAAGCCGATGTCGTAGGGCAGGTAGACATCAACGTCGATACTCGCACCCGGGTCCTGATAGCGGGCCCGGTAGTAAACCCGCGAATCTGAACCCAGCTGCGTCCAAGGCGTGGTTCCGGCCTCGCGCACGAACCAGCGGTAGAGCCGGGCGGTGCTGGCACCCCCGTGAATGGCCTCGGGGTCGTAATCGATCTGTAGGGGGAGCGTACCGGCAAAGGGACGCTTGGTTACGGTGACGCCTCGTACATTAGGCGAGATGGGTGAGCCCGGAGGAACGGAGAGGCCGACGAAGCTGCCTTCCCAGACCATGTACCCGTAGTTCGGGTCGGTGTCGTCCTGCTTGATTTGGGCCAAGCTTACAGTACCGACACCCAGGACGACGACAGTGTTGTCCGCCAATAAACCCGAGACACCCGTACCGACACCGGGCATGGTTTGCGCTATCGGATCGGTGACCTCGATGGCTAAAAGCACGACAAGCAGGTCGTTGATCACCCCGAGGCCGATGAGCTCCTTGGTGAAGGCCAGCGATACCCAGCTACCACCGATGAATTGCTGCACATCCGTCACGTTCGGGATGAGGCCCGGGATGGCGATGTCGAAGTAGATGTGAGCCTGAAAGTCACCGGGGTCGAGAGCCACTGTGGATGGGTTGGAGTGCAGCGCCGATGCCAGTGTAAGAGTGGGGTCGAAGGTATCGACATCGTCGTCATCTTGAACCAGGACGGGTGTGTTGCTGGTGACGAGATGGATCGGACCATGGAGGAGTGAACGACTGCCGTCAGCCTCGCGCTTGTAGGTGATCTGGTGAGTGATGGTTCCCTTGCACATTGTAATCTCCGTTTACTTATCGAGGACGACGCGGCTTGTAACAGGAGCTGCGGTTAAGGTGGCGGTGTTTGTCAGCGACGAAACACGGCGCAGGCTCTCCAACGTTGGAGCAAGGGCAAGGTTAGGGTCCAGTGGACGCACGATGGCCTCGAACTCCTGCTGCGCAAGCATTCCGCTCACGGCAGGTTGGGCTTCACGAAGCCTGGAAAGCCGGCCAAGGAACAGCTGTACCATGGACCTGGCATCGAGCTCGATACCTGTAGGCACGTTGTTAAAGCGGCCTAGGAACACACCACTGTCCAGACTGCGGAGATCAATGTCCCCACGTTTGGCATTCGCAAGGTAAACGTGTACGCCGAGTTGGGACTTGCGACAAGCTTCGGCGATTTTCAGTGCGGCCGCATCGTACTCGAATTCAAGCTTACGGGCCTCTGCCAGCTCGCTCAGCTCGAAAGGGAAGTTCTGAATGATCTTGCCCCGATGGACCAGGTAGACCGACAACCACTGGGAAGGGACACCCCCGGATACCCCAAGGCGATTGCGCAACCTGATGGTGAAGGTGTTCTCTGGTTTAGATGGTTTGATTTCAGAATCGTCGCCCCTTTTCGGAGCAGGAGTTTCTTGTGAGGGATTAAAGTGTGCCATTGACGCTCTCCTGCGACTTGTAGTGTACGAGACATGGGCTACCCTTGTAGGGCAGGTATTCCAGTACATATCCTACGGATACTCTAGGAGTGGCTGGTGGAGTTTGTCAAAGGTATAATTCCCTTGAAAAGATGCCGCTTTTGTAATATTGAGCCAGTCACATTCTTTGGATACTTTAAGCGTTACTACACTCGGTGCACCTTGCACTTGGATCTGTTCCAAATAATCATCCCAGCCACTTTCAATAGGCAAAAGAAATTATTTAGTGCCAAAGACGCTAATACGTTAAACAAAAATGGAGTCAGAATTCGTATCCAAAATCGTGACGCTCCTGCTTCTTAAGAGGCCCGGAAAATCATTGGTACCCGGTTGCGTCTATGTGACTGCCATAGATTACAGCGGCAAGGTATACTAGTGTACCCCGTCAAACGCTTTGTAACTTATCAAGCGTTTGACGTCCGCGTTTAACTTTCTCAAGAATATCGTTAGCCGATTTCGTCCAAATAAATGGAGCAGGTGATTCATTGTGCTTGCTAATGTAATCCATCACTGCCTTCTCAAGATCGGCGACACTGCGAAAGACACCGCGCCGTAGCTGCTGCTCGGAAAGATCTCTGAAAAACCGCTCTACCATGTTCAACCAAGAAGCACTCGTGGGTGTAAAGTGAACATGAAATCGCTTGTGATACTTTAACCAGCTTTGAACTTTTGGATGCTTGTGCGTGGTATAGTTGTCACAAATAATATGAACTTCTTTTTCTGCCGGCGTGTTCTTGTTGATAAGCCGCAGAAAATCCAGCCACTCCGTATGACGGTGGCGTTTAGCGCACTGTCCCAGTACTTCTCCTGTGAGTACATTCAATGCTGCAAACAGGGTTGAAGTGCCATTGCGTTTGTAGTCATGAGTCATCGTGGCGTTGCGACCGGGTTTGAGCGGCAACCCGGGCTGGGTACGATCAAGCGCTTGCATCTGACTTTTCTCATCGCAGCTAAACACCATTGCATTCTCCGGGGGCGACAGGTACAAGCCCACAACATCCTCGAGTTTTTCCTGGAATTTCTTGTCATTGGAGAGCTTGAATCCTGTGACCCGGTGAGGCTTCAGTCCATGGAGGCTCCAGATACGGCCAACCGTACTCTCGCTGACATTCATGCGCTCGGCCATTAATCGCCGACTCCAGTGCGTGGCATTATCCGGCTTTTCTTGGGTTGTCAGTTCTAAGATCTTCTTGACCTTTCGTGAAGGAACTTTCTTCTTACGGCCAGGCCGCGACGCATCTTGTTCTATACCGGCCAAACCATACTCTTGGTAACGATCGCGCCAACGTCCTGCCTTTTGTCGGCTAATACCCATCTCTTTAGCGATTTCGCTGTTGCTCATCTTCTGCGCGGCCAACAGCACGATTCTTGATCGTTCCGCCAATCTGACCGATGTGGAACGAGACCGAGTTAGTCTTTCCAGTAATTGGCGCTCTTGATCTTAAATGAGCAATGGTGAGCAATG
>JASFJX010000316.1:0-5218 GCA_050119385.1 Candidatus Thiodiazotropha sp.
AGCGGCTTATCAGGCGGCCATAGGTTACTTGAGCATGGGTATAGGCCTGCTCCCCACCGATCGCTGGAAATCGCCTGAAGATCCCACGCTGGAGTTGTTCATCGAGGCGATCGAGGCGGAATACCTGAGTGCCAACTTCGAACGAGCCTCGCTGCTCTCGGATGAAGTTCTGAAACATACCGGCGACCAGTTTATGCGCCTTCGCGTCCATGAACTGAAAATACTCTTTCTCACCGCCCAGAAGCAAAATCTACCGGCGATCAAGGCCGGCATGGCAGCCTTGCAAGAACTCGGAATCGAGTTGACCGAAACGGCATCCGACAAAGAGAGTCAGCAACTGGCAGCACTCTCCGGGCGTGTCGAAGCACTTGCACATCTACCGGCCATGAACGATTCACATCACCTTGCCTCCTTGCGCATCATGATGCATCTCACCGCACCGGTAGAACGAACAAATCCTCTCCTGTTACAGACCTTGGTTGGCAAGATGGTCCTGCTATCAGCAGCCCATGGTAATTCACCCATGGCGGCATTTGCCTATGGCTGGTACGGCGCAATGTTATGCGGTTCTACCGGCGACATCGAGACCGGCTACCGCTTCGGCCGCCTCTCCCAAAAGATTCTGCGTCAATTTCCAACCGCGGAACTCAACACACGGGTAACCCTGCTTTTTAACGCTTATGTCCGACATTGGAAGAACCCCATTGACGAAAGCATCAACCAGTTGCGGGTGATTTTTCAACAAGGCATAGAAACCGGCGACCTGGAATACACAAGCCTGGGCGCGGTTCACCACTGCGGTTACCTGTTCTGCGCTGGCGAGCCTTTAGAAACCCTACGTCCCTTGCAACTGGAATATCTGGAAACGATAGCGCAGTGGCGGTTGCCGTTCCAGAGCCAACTCATGCGACTCTGGTTACAGACAACAACCAACCTGTGTGAAGGGAGCGGCGATCCGGCAAAACTAACCGGGGAGTTTTTCGATGAGTCTAAGTATCTTCCACAACGGCGCGGAGAGAACAACCACTTACTTGAGTTCACTGTGCTGTGCAGCCGAACCATGCTTCAGTATCTATTCGGTAACTACGCCGCAGCCGTGGCCTCCGGCAGGCAGGCCGAAGAGAACACTCAGTCTGTACTCGGGCTCTATTACCTGGCCAATCACACATTCCATTACGCACTGGCGTTGATGGCCCATTATGAGACCACAAGCAGTACCTATTGTGCTGAGTGTCTTGATCTTGCCGCACCGCTTCTCGAACGACTGCGCCGCTGGGCAGCGCTGGCGCCAACCAACTTTGCCCACAAACTGGCACTGATAGAAGCCGAGCAGGCGCGTGCCTTGGATGACAACGGCCGGGCAATGGAACGCTTTACTCTGGCGATACGTTTGGCACGGGAAAACGGCCACCTGATGGACGAGGCGCTGGCATGCGAACGCGAAGCGGCATTCTACAGTGCCCAAGGCCGCGACGACATTGCGGGCCTGGCGTTGCGCAAAGCAGTGGATAGATACCGTGCCTGGGGTGCGCTACGCAAGGTGGAGGTGCTGGAACATCACGCCAAGACACAGGCGCAAAGGGAGTTGGCTCTGTTGGATACGGCTGCCGTGCTCAAGGGCTCGCAGATGCTGTCCCGGGAAGTTCATCTCGAACAGTTGCTGGAAAAACTGATGCGCATCGTCATCGAGAACACAGGGGCAGAAAAGGGCCTCCTGATCCAGAAAACCTTCAGCGGGCTGATAATCAAGGCCCGGGGTAGCGATAGCGGTGTGGAGACGATGCAGAACCTGCCGCTGGAGAACAGCGGTGAAGCCGCGCCTTCAGTGATCAATTACGTGATGCGCACCCACTATGAGGTTGTTCTGGGTGACGCCCAAAGGGATCCCACATTTGGCGCTGATGACTACATAATTGAACACCGGACGCGGTCATTGTTATGTCTGCCGATCATCTACCAGGGAAAACTCTACGGTATGCTCTATCTCGAAAACAACCTGGCCAATGACGTTTTCACCCTGGATCGCCTGGAACTTCTCAAAGCCTTGGCAGCCCAGGCTGCGATCTCTATAGAGAACGCTACCCTGTATGAAGAACTGGAGAACAAGATTACGGCTTTGCGCGAAAGTGAAGAGAAATTCCGCGTCATATTCGACCACACCTTCCAATTCATCGGTGTGCTGGATACGGACGGCAAGGTCCTGCAAGCCAACCGAACCGCGCTTCAATTCGCCGGCGTCAGTAAAGATACGGTAATCGGCAAACCCTTTTGGGATACACCCTGGTGGGCCCATTCGGTTGAAATTCAGGCCCGCTTGAAGCAAGCAGTCCGGGAGGCCGCCACTGGCCGCCCGGTGCGTTTTGAGACCACCCACCCCTCGGCAGATGGTCAGATAAGCTATGTCGATTTCTCCCTCATGCCTGTCATCGATACGCAAGGCCATGTAACACAGTTAATCCCCGAAGGACGCGACATCACCGAGCGTAAGCAGGCGGAAGATGAGTTGTTGCGTTACAAGGAGCACCTGGAGGAGACAGTCCAGCAACGTACCGATGAACTACGCCTTGCCAGGGATCAGGCTGAAACGGCGAATAAGGCCAAGAGCGCTTTCCTTGCCAACATGAGCCACGAACTGCGCACGCCGCTTAATGCCATCCTAGGCTTCTCGCATATGATGCTACGGGACCAAAACCTGAGCAAGGATCAACAAGAAACCATTAACATTATCAATAACAGCGGTGAACACCTGCTCAAGTTGATCAACGACGTATTGGAAATCGCGAAAATCGAGGCGGGTAAGTTACAACTGGTGATTACCACCTTGGATCTGCATGCCTTGATACTTGAAGTAACCGACATGATGCGCCTCAGGGCACAGCAGAAGGGATTAAAACTCGAACTCGACCAGCCACCGGAACTACCGCGCTACATTAAAGGTGATGAAGCGAGACTGCGCCAGATATTAGTCAACCTGATCAGCAATGGGGTTAAATTCACCGATCAAGGCTGCGTGACCATCCGCCTGGGTGTTACAGAGGATGAGCAGCGTCAACTGCAATTCGAGATCGCAGATACCGGGCCTGGAATCAGTGAGGCTGACCAACAACGATTATTCAAACCCTTCGAACAGTTGCCTGAAGGAAGAATGCATATGGGAACCGGGTTGGGACTCTCTATCGTACAGCACTTCGTCATGTTGATGGGGGGCAGTATTGTGGTAGAGAGCAAGCTTGATGAAGGCTCGCTATTCCGCGTAGAAATACCATTGAATGAAGCAGATGAGGCGGACATAGTAAGATTAGATGGAAAAAAGCCCGGTGAAGTGAGCGGATTGGCACCGGGGCAACCCATCTATCGCATCCTGGTCGCCGAGGATCAGCAGGACAACCAGTTACTACTCGCCAAATTGATGAGTGACATCGGCATGGAGGTAAAGGTGGCCAACAATGGTAAGGAGTGCATAGAGATATTCAAGCAGTGGAAGCCTGACCTGATCTGGATGGACCGGCGCATGCCGGTAATGGATGGGATCGAGGCCACCCGGCGAATCCGCCGCATGCGCGGTGGCAAACAAGTGAAGATCGTCGCCGTCACCGCATCGGCTTTCAAGGAGCAAGAGCCGGAACTGCGTCAAGCCGGCATGGATGACTATGTCCGGAAACCCTTCCTTTTCAACGAGATCTACGATAGCTTGGCGAAACAGTTGGAAATCAAATACACCTATCGTACAGTGGCTAGCGTACCTAAGGGTGCCCACAAGGTTCTAACACCGCAATTCATGCGAGGAGTCAGCACGGAGCTACGCGAGGAACTCCGTCTCGCCGTAGTCTCCCTTGATAGCGATAGTATCAATGCTGCCATTGAACGGATTGCCGTCAATAATAACGAACTGGGCCGGGTGCTCCTAAACTTGGCCAATGAGTTCGATTACCCGGCGATTCTGAGCGCAATTGACGCGGCAACAGAGAAGGAGCTGCCAAATGAACAAAAGAAACAATGACTATATCCTTGCCGTCGACGATACGCCCGCATCGTTGCGCCTGCTCACCGATATTCTGGCGGGTGAGGGCTATCTTGTGCGCTCGGCGATCAATGGTGAACTGGCGTTGCACGCGGCCATCGCCCAACCACCGAGACTTATCCTACTCGACGTCAACATGCCGGGAATGGATGGTTTCGAGGTCTGTCGTCGCCTCAAGCAGGAACCCATTTTACACGATGTACCTGTTATCTTCGTCAGCGCTCTCTCTGAGATGCCCGACAAGTTAAAAGGTTTTGAAATCGGCGGTGTTGATTATGTCACCAAACCGTTTCAACGGGATGAATTATTGGCCCGGGTACACACCCATCTACAGCTCTATAATCTGACACATCATCTGGAAGAGATGGTGGAGGAGCGCACCCGTTCACTGAAAGAGAGCGAGCAACAATTAAAAACAACATTGCTCAAGTCCGTTTCGGCCGTGGCTGCCATGGTCGAATTGCGTGACCCCTATACCGCAGGCCATCAACAGCGTGTGGCAAAGATTGCCGACGCCATCGCCCGCGAACTCGATCTACCCGAATACCAGATCGAGGGAATCAATCTCGCCGCGGTGGTACATGATATTGGTAAAATCAGTGTACCTGGCGAAATCCTCAGCAAACCCGGCCGACTCAGCGAACCCGAGTTTTCCATGATCAAACAGCATCCCGATATGGGCTACGAAATTCTCAGGGAGATTGACTTTCCCTGGCCCATCGCTGAAACCGTACGACAACACCATGAGCGTCTCGACGGATCAGGTTATCCGCTTGGCTTGCGGGGTGACGAGATATTACTCGAATCGCGCATACTCTCGGTTGCCGATACCATTGAGGCCATGGCTTCACACCGGCCCTACCGCGCAGGACTCGGCATCGAAAGTGCACTCAAGGAGATTGAGATAAACCAGGATACGCTTTTTGATCATGATGTCGTGGATGCCGCGCTGAAACTGTTCCGGGAAAAAGGTTTTAGTCATGATGATAAATGAGCCCGATTTTAACGCCCTACCCCACCGCTTGAGTCACATATCAAGAGTCAGTTGATCGGTTACTTGTTTATGCGAGCCACACCTAGTGTGGTGTAACGAATAAATGGCACATATCAGCGCGAAGGGAGGCCCGCAAATGCCCCAATCCCGCGTTGCAGTCCTTGTTAAGGGAGGGGCCATTAACGGCGGACCGCGCCTTGTCT
>JASFJX010000317.1:0-5195 GCA_050119385.1 Candidatus Thiodiazotropha sp.
CATTGCCTGTCTGTCCATCCACGATGCGATAAAGCTCTGTTAAGGCATGGTAACGAATCTGAAAACTCAAGGTGGTAGCGAATGGGCTGGGTTCCCAGAAACCGCGCCATACCTTCTCCACGACAAGTTGTACTTTCAAGGTCAATGGCACACCATTATTCAACGCTTCATGGGCCTGTTCACTCAAGTGATAGTCGATTCGGGCATTCAACTGGTAGATATTGTCGATCTGTATTATCTGAACATCCTTGATCGTAAAGGCTGCTACATCCGCCAACGGCAGCATCAATAACATCGATAACAACCAAATCGATCCTCTTTTCATGCGGTTTTTTTAATCAGCCTTGCGTAGTAAAAGCCGTCCAGACCATTTTCACCGGGTGCTATCTGGCGCCCTACAGATCTGCTCTCCCCCCAGGCCACATCCATTATGTCCTCCGTTGCATCGGCCTGCCGGGCAAGAAATTGCTGCAACTGCATCTCATTCTCCTGGGGCAGGATTGAACAGGTTGCATAGAGCATCACACCGCCTGGCTTCAATAACTGCCAGATCGCATCCAGAATGCAGGTCTGAAGTTTCACCAGATTAATGATATCCGATTTTTTGCGCAGATATTTGATATCCGGATGGCGACGGATCACACCCGTTGCCGAGCAAGGCAGATCCAGCAGGATTCGATCATAACATTGCTTCGCCCAAGATCCACTGGGATTGGCTGCATCCCCCTGCAGCAGGGTTGCCTGTAATCCAATGCGAGAGAGATTCTCCGCGACTCTTTGCAGACGCTCGGCATCGTTGTCCAACGCCGTCAACGCTATCCCCGGCTCCACCTCCAGCATATGACAGCTTTTCCCGCCGGGGGCGGCACAAGCGTCCAGCACATGCTGACCTGGCCGCAATCCCAACAGCCCAGCCGCCAACTGGGCGGCGCCATCCTGCACCGAGACACGCCCTTGGGCAAAGCCGGGCAGGCTCTCCACATCCATGGCTTTGGCCAGATTCAGGCCACTCTCCACCTGAGCGATGGGCTTAGCCTCGATATCGTTTTCACGCAGTAGCTCAAGATATGCCTCGCGTGAAGTGAGCTGCTGGTTGACCCTGAGGCTCATGGGGGGATGGGTATTCATCGCCTCCACATGCTGTTGCCAACTTTCAGGCCATTGGTTCTGTAGCGCCAACAGTAACCAGCCCGGCATAGCATGGAGCGCCTCCGGCTCATCTTCCACAGCAGCAATCAAGCGCTCACGTTGACGCAGAAAGTTACGCAATACGCCGTTGATCAGGCCAACCGCCCAGCGCTTACCCAGTTTGCTCGCCGCACCGGCGGTTTCATGTACCGCTGCATGATCACCGATCCTGAGATAGAGCAACTGATAGAGCCCGATTAAGATCAAGGCTTCGATATCCCGATCCTTCGACTTCAACGGCTTCGTCAAGAGTTGGTGTTGGATGAATTGCAGCTTGAGATAGCTGCGCATGACACCGAAACAAATCGCCTGAACCAATCCCCGGTCACGACTATCTTCAAGCTGCGCGAGGTATTGCGGTAGCAATTCCGAGAGTGAACGCCCCGCCAACACCTTCTGAATAACACGCGCTGAAACCAGGCGTGGATCTCTTGAAATCATTTTCTTCACGCCGGCGGATTACTCCAAGACCACATCTTCCATCGAATGGGCATTGAGAAAATCGGCTGCGGACATGGCACGTTTACCCGGCATCTGTAGTTGGATGATACGCAATACGCCGTCACCGGTGGCGACGTCGATACCGGCTTTGCCACAGCGCAACACCTCTCCCGGGATGGCTTCACAACCTTCCTTCAAAGGTTGTGTCTGCCAGATACGCATCACCTTGTCGTCGTAGCGACATTGGGCCACCGGCCAGGGATTGAAGGCCCGTACCTTGCGATCGATCTCCTCAGCCGGTCGCGACCAGTCGATCAATCCCTCCTGTTTTTCCAGCTTACTGGCATAATTAGCCAGTTGCTCATCCTGCACTTCGGCTTGCAGTCGGCCATCGACCAACCCGGACAGACTGGACAATAGGGCTTGCGCACCCAGTTCCGCCAGGCGGTCATGTAGACTACCGCCTGTATCGTCATCACGAATGGGGGTCTTTAATGTGTATAGCACTGGCCCGGAATCGAGGCCAGCCTCCATCTGCATGATGGTGACACCGCTCTCCTTGTCACCGGCCAATAACGCCCGCTGGATAGGCGCAGCGCCCCGCCATCGGGGTAACAGAGAAGCATGTATGTTTATGCAACCCAATCTGGGAATATCCAATACAACCTGCGGCAATAGCAGCCCATAGGCCACCACCACCATTAAATCCACATTCAGGTCGGCCATGGCTTGCTGCACAGATTCATCCTTCAAGGAATCCGGCTGCCTGACCTCTAACCCCTTTTCCAGGGCCAGTTCCTTTACCGGACTGATCTGTACTTTTCTGCCCCGGCCAGCGGGCCGATCGGGCTGTGTATAGACAGCCACCAAGCGATGACGGGTTGTCAATAGAGCCTGAAGCGCAGTGGCGGCGAACTCAGGTGTACCGGCAAAAACAATATTCAACGGCTCTGACATTGGCGTTGTCCTACCTTGACGAATAAAAAGCTAGAGATGATAGGTTTGGGAACCGTGTCTCAGACAAACCCGCAGCGACGGATGAAGATTGGATCAAGATGGGACTCCAGGGGAATGGTTCAGATGGCTTGGTGGGCCTTTGCACCAGGCGATTCCTGTTGCCGATGCTCTTTTTCCAGTTTTTTGCGGATCCGCTGACGCTTGAGGCTGGATAGGTAGTCCACAAACAATTTACCTTCGAGATGATCAAGTTCATGCTGAATACAAACTGCCAGCAAACCTTCGGCCTCCATTTCAAAAGGGGAGCCGTTGCGGTCGAGGGCCCTTACCCGGATCTGGTTGGCCCGTTTCACCATCTCATAGATACCTGGAACCGACAGACACCCCTCTTCCATCTGTTCCTCGCCATCCTTTTCAATAATATCCGGATTAACCAGGCAAAGGGGTTGATTTTTCTCTTCGGACAGATCGATAACAACTACCCGCTTGGCCACATTCACCTGGGTTGCGGCAAGTCCAATCCCCGGCGCCTGATACATGGTCTCAAGCATATCGTCAATCAGTCGACGTATAGAGTCGTCAACCTGCGCCACTGGCTTGGCCTTGTTGCGCAGACGAGGGTCGGGAAAGTGGAGTATGTCAAGAATCGCCATCTGTTTTTCCAAAATCTATAGTACAAATGCAAGAAATTGCGCTAACATTATGATCATACTGGAAACTGGTGTAGTGTCACAGACTGTTTTTCAGCAAAAACCGTCATCGATTATAGAACACAACACATGGGAGAGTCTCCGCAGTTGATCGCAAGAATTCCGCTTCGTACCCAAGGGAATCGTTATGTCATATCTTAACAACAAACTCATCGGAGTCATCAGCGGCCTGCTGCTCTCCTTTGCCACACTTGCGGCTCAGCCTGTCGCACTAAACCCCTCACACCCGGAACGTTACACCGTGGTCAAGGGCGATACACTATGGGACATCTCGTCGATGTTTCTGCGAGATCCCTGGTTCTGGCCTGAGGTCTGGTATCTCAATCCGCAAATCGCAAATCCCCATCTGATCTATCCGGGTGACGAGATCGTACTCACCTATCGCGACGACGGTCGACCGGTGCTTCAGTTGGGCAAGAGACGCGGCGGTCTTTCACCGAGAATCCGTGCCACCCCCCTGGATCAGGCCATTCCGACCATTCCGATCGATGCCATCGCCCCCTTCCTGACCCGTCCCTATGTGGTCGATGAAAAAGAGTTGGAGAAGGCGCCTTATATTGTCCATTTCCTGGATGACCATATCATCGGCGGCGCGGGCGTCAGTTACTATGCACGCAGTATCATGGAGGAACAACCAACACAGTACGCCGTGGTTAGACCGGAGAAGCCTTATAAAGATCCGGATACTGATGAAATTCTCGGCTACGAAGCCCTGTATGTGGGTAATTCCGAACTGCAACGAACCGGTGATCCCGCCAAGTTGCTGCTGACATCGTCCGAAATGGAAGCGATCATCGGTGACCGCCTGATCAAGGAGATGGCCGATGAACCCCTGGTCGATTTTCAGCCCAGGGCACCCGACAATCCCATTGAAGGTCGTATTATCTCGGTACTCAACGGCGTTAGCCAGATTGGGCAGTACCATGTAGTGGTACTGAACAAGGGTGCCAACGTGGGACTGGAGCCCGGCCATGTATTACGCATCCTGCAGGGCGGTAACGAGATTCGAGACATTATCATAGGTCGAGGTGAAACAGTGACACTGCCACTGGAAGAGGCCGGTCATCTGATGGTCTTTCGCACCTTCGAGAAGGTCAGTTTCGCACTCATCATGGACGCAACAAAGCCACTGCACATTTTGGACTGGGTTCGTTCACCGGAATCTTGAAATCGACCTGAACAGATCGTGTAGCATGGATAGCACACCCAGAATTTCACCCTCCGATACGGAGGCGTGGCTGCTTGTCGGCCTCGCCTCCGGTATCGGCAGTCGCTACTTTCAGCGTCTTCTGAACCACTTTGGCGAACCGCAATCGATCCTGAGTGCTACACGCAATGAGCTTACTGAACTTGGCATACCCAATCCGGCCATAGACGCTCTATTGGCCCAGGAGCACAGTAGAATCGAACCTTCACTGGCGTGGCTGTCGGATTCGAATCATCAGCTCCTCACCCTCAACGACAAGGACTATCCATCCCTCTTACGGCAGACAGACTCACCGCCCCCACTACTTTTTCTTATCGGCAACAAGAAATTGCTGCATCAACCCCAGTTGGCCATAGTCGGCAGCCGCAATCCCACCACAACCGGCCTCGAGAATGCCCAGGATTTTGCCCGCTGCATGGCTGCCGCAGGTTTCTGTATCACCAGCGGCCTGGCTCAAGGTATCGATGGAGCAGCCCACATGGGCGCACTCAAGAGCGGTTCGACCATTGCCGTCATGGGGACAGGACCAGACCGAATCTACCCCGCCAACCATAAAAGCCTCGCCCATCAGATCGCCGATGAGGCGCTCTTGATCACCGAGTTTCCTCCCGGCATCCAGGCAAGGGCGGAAAACTTTCCGCGACGAAATCGGATCATCAGCGGCCTGGCACTCGGCACCCTGGTTGTCGAGG
>JASFJX010000318.1:0-5191 GCA_050119385.1 Candidatus Thiodiazotropha sp.
ACTCGGTCTGTTTCAGGGTCAACCCGGCGCCCGAAAATGGCGCCGGGTATTGAGCGAAGGGGCACACTTGGCAGGTGCCGATATCCGATTGTTACGTCAGGCGGCGGCACAGGTTGTCGAAACAACCGATCAGTGCGGCTAACCGTACCCTGCCCCTTGATTGCCCACTGACTATCTAGTTTCCCCAGCGGCGCGAACGCGATCCGGTTCGCTCACGGCCACGCCCAGATCACGGGCAGTCTTCGCCATGAGCAAGGCGATCAGGTCGGTGGCATTCGACTGCCCCGATCCCTTTTCGCCACTGACCACCACTTCAGGCACCAGTCGCTTGTCCTGAATCGCATCGGCAAAGGCCTGGGATACCGTGACATAGGCCTCCAGGCGCTTCTCCAGGGCGTTATCCGCCTCCATCAGCAAACGCCTGCGATCCGACTCAGCCTGGGCCAGGGTCTGGATGCGTTCCGCCTCCAGCCTGGCGGTCTCCAGCTCGATCTGTTTGCGCTCAAGCTCGATCTCCGCCTCCCGTTTGCGGGTAGTCGCCTCGGTGACCTTCTTCACCTGTTCCTGTTCAGCCTCCTTGGCCTTGGTCTCGCCGGCGATGACCCGTTCGATCTGCTGTTTCTCCAATTCGATCTTCTTCTCGGCCTTCTCCGCCTCGCCCTGGGCGATGATGCGTTTCTTACGCTCCTCTTCCTTACGGGCGTTCTGTCTCTCGATGGCCACCTGGGCCGCCGCTTCACGCTGCTCCTTGAGCTTGTCCTTGAAGGCCGGGTCGGGATCCACATCCTGTACGTTGGCCTGTACCAGCACGATGCCGAATTTCTTCAACGGATGATCCTCTGCATCCTTGCGCATCTCCAGTCCCTCACGATTGCGGCGTATGCGCACCCGCACATGAACCGTCTGGTCCTGTTGAATAGTGCGACTATCGGGTTGGGTTATCGCCAACGCCCCACTGATCGCACGTTGCTCATCGATATCCAACAGGTAGATGCCGTTGCGGATCTGGTCCAAAACGGCGTTTTCGAAGTCACCGCCCTTGCCGCCGATATACTCCTGGGCTGAATACATCCGACCCGAGTTGCGCATTGCCTCCTGCATGATGGGAATCAATGAGGAGTTGATCAGATTGTCCTGGGAGCGATAGGCGATGGCCATGGGCAGGAACTGTTCTTCGACCTTGGGCATTTGAAAGCGCGCGGTCATACGCATATTGGCGGTCACTGAATCGTGGAAACGTATCTCCTGTACCGGCGCAGTCCCTGAAAAGTTGTCCGCGGTACCGCCAAAGGAGACGGTCATATATTTCTTGAAAGGAATCGCCTCACCGAAGAAACGCGGGTGGAAACCCGGCTCGAGCACTGCCTGCTGGGTACCCCAGGGAAATTGCACCAGATAGCTCATGCCCGGGCTGGCATAAAAAATGATCCCTTGGGCGCCGCCGAGGACAAAACCGATGGTGAGCAGCCCCATCAGCGCCGATGCCCCCATAAAGGGCCCCATCTCTTTTTGCTTGCGGATAGCGTTATAGATGAATCCCAGGATAGACAGGGTAATCAGGGCTAGCCCTGCGTAGGTTATGAACTGCATCAACATGCAAGACTCCTTTCCAGTAGTAAATTATCCCTTTTAGTTTCGGCCGTCCGGGATATTACTTGACTGATTTGCTGACAATCTTGAATGATGTTTCTTATTACAGTTCGCGAACAATTGCGGTGAATATAGAAGACAGAACCCTACCCATCCTAGGGTAGGATCCTGCCCGAGCATAGTTTCTACTGTCTAATTCCTTCTATCGAGAGTTCCAGCTGGACCGTCTTCGAGGCAGGCCCCAAATCAAAGGAAATGCCGAAATCGGCAAGGGCGATCTCGGTGGTACCGAAGAACCCCCGGCGATAGCCGCCCCAGGGATCACTACCATGACCGATATGCTCTACCGCAATGACCACCGGTTTAGTGACACCGCGCAGTGTGAGGTCACCTTTGAGTTCGGCCTTGCCGTCACCCTTTTCGCTATAAGAGGTTGAGACGAATGATGCCTTGGGATATTTGTCCACATAGAGAAAATCCTCGCCACGCAGATGCTTGTCACGCTCCCCATGATTGCTATCCACGCTGGCCGGCTTGATATCCACAGATATCTTTGAGGCTTGGGGATTTTTCTCGTCATAGCTGAAACGACCGCTGAACTCGTTAAAGCGGCCCATCAGCCAACTATAGCCAAGATGCTTGATACGAAATTGAATAAAGGCATGCGCACCTTTGGTATCGATCACATAATCTTCCGCTTGCAGGGGGGTAGCGAATGCGAAGCTGGCTGCTATCAGTGGTATCAAAAAGTTTTTCATCGTTTTCTCCATTTGTTTTTTATTACACAAACCTACAGGTATGGGGCGACGTAGAAAGATGACTGCCGGCCCCATGAAACTTGGATAATACGTCTTGTCGTTGCGGCTGAATGAGTACTCAAGCCGCATTTCGACCCCGTATCAGCTGTTGGGTAATGGTTGCGACCCGGGCACCGTAGGCCTCGGCTGTCGCGATATCCCCCGTGGAAGGCGCATCACCAGGATCGACCTGAAAGCTGGCCGCCATCGGCCCCAGATAGGAGCCGATCCGGTTCACTACCTCGGGACCGGGGCCTTGGATGCGATTCATCGAGCCGGGATCACTTGCCGCCGGGTGCATACCCAGACTGACGTAGATCATGCCCTGCTGCATGGCATTGATCATCAGGCCCACCAAGGTATTGAGCTTGTCCCCCGAGTAGGAGCTGGAATTGGTGAAGGCCCCTGCCACCTTATCCTTCCAGGCCTGGGTGAACCATTTCGCTGCCGCCGTTTCAAGGAACTTCTTCATCTCCGCCGACATGCTTCCCATATAGGTGGGTGTACCGAAGATGATCCCATCCGCATCATCGAGGCTGTCCAGGTCAACGCCCGCCTCTTCAGTGGTGAGCAGTATGGCCTCCACACCCTCGACGGATGCAGCGCCTTTGTGTACGGCCTCTGCCTGTAACTTGGTGTGGCCGAAGCCACTATGATAGATAATTGCAACTTTTGTCATCTGCTTCTCTCCTCCGAGTCGTTTCGGATCCCCAGCATGCGCTTAAGACTCCGGTCATGGTCGAAAAAGTGGTGCTTCAGGGCTGCCAAGCTGTGCAGCAAACTGAGCACAATAATGCTCCAGGCAAGGTAGAGGTGGACCTTACCGGCGATATCCTCTTGTCCATCGATGCCGCTCAGCGTTGCCGGGATGGTGAACCAATCGAACACCGCCAATGACCGGCCATCGGCGGTGGAGATCAGGTAGCCGCTGATCATGACGGTGAAGATCAGCAGATAGAGCAACCAGTGCACCAGGGTGGCAGCCTTTCTTTCATAGGGCTTGTGGGTGGACAGATTATCGGGGCGCGGGCTGGTGAAGCGCCACACCAGACGCAACAGCAGCACAAAGAAGAGCATCACACCCATGCCTTTATGCCACCAGGGCCCTAGCTGGTACCAGGGGTCATAGTAGCCCAGCTCGCGCATCCACAAGCCCAATCCGAAAAGAGCGTAGATCGCCAGGGCCATCAGCCAGTGCAGCAGGATAGCGATCAGTCCGTAGTTATCCCTGTCATTGGCCAAGCGCATCAGAAACGCCCCTCCTGATAGTCGTTGAAGGCCTGCTGCAACTCCGCTTCGCTGTTCATGACGAAGGGACCGCGCCTGGCAATGGGTTCGTCCAGGGGCAGGCCTGCCACCAACAACAGACGGCTCTGTGCCTGTGCCTCTATTTCAAGCTCATCTCCCTGATCCAGCACCGCCAGACTGCTCCTCTCCATTTTTATGCCATCGATAGATACCGCCCCCTCGATGAGGTAGACAAAGCCATTATAGGCTTGCGCTAAAGGTTCGATGAAACGGGAATCCGCAGGCAGGGTGATATCGTAAAAGAGCACCGGTGTCACCAATTCACTCACCGGCCCTGTAGTTTGCTGTGAAGTTTGTCCAGCCACCACGCGCACCTCGACACCATCACCCCGCTCTTCAAGCGGAATCGCCTCGCGATCGAACTCCTGGTAGCCTGGTTCGGTCATCTTCTGACTCGCCGGTAGATTAACCCACAGCTGGAAGCCGGACAACAAACCATCCAGCTGTTGTGGCATCTCGGAGTGGATCACCCCTCTCCCAGCGGTCATCCATTGCACGCCCCCTGCCTCAAGAAGACCAGTATGACCGGCATTGTCACGATGCTCCACCTGCCCGGCCAATAGATAGGTCACCGTCTCGAACCCCCTGTGGGGATGGGGAGGAAATCCACCGATGTAGTCATCGGGATTGTCGGAAACAAAAGAGTCCAAGAGTAAGAATGGATCGAATTGAGGCAGCTGCGCCCCCCCGATGACCCGGGTCAGGCGTACCCCAGCCCCATCGGATGTCTCTTGGCCAACAACGATTCTCTTGATGCCTCTTCTGCTCTGAACAAGCTGTTCCATGACAGCCTCCTCGTTTAATTGTTGAGTTATTTAATCGGTTATCGTCTAGTGTAGGTTGTCAATTTTGAAGATAAAGACCACAATTCAGGAAACACTGTTGCTGAATTAGGAACAATGGACCGATTAGAGTGCCTAGAGAGCTTCGTCGCCGTGGTTGAATCAGGGCAGTTCAGCGCCGCTGCAGAACGCTTGGGATTGGGTAAATCGGTCATCAGCCGGCGGGTTTCGGAACTTGAGGAGTATCTGGGTGCGCTGCTGATCCAGCGCACCACACGCCGGCTTTCCCTCACCGAGGCCGGTCGCTCCTTCTACCCAAGGGCGATTCAACTGCTGGAAGATCTGGCAGAGGCGGAGCAGTCGGTCTCCACCGCCCAGCACGCCCTGAGCGGTCGCATTCGTCTCGCCGCGCCCCTCTCTTTCGGCCTGATGCACCTGGCCCCTGCACTAAACAGCTTCATGACCCAACACCCGGGGGTGATACTGGATATGGATTTCAACGACAGCCAGGTGGATCTGATTCAGGAGGGTGTGGATCTTGCGCTGCGCATCGGTCAGCTCGATGACTCCACCATGGTCGCCCTACACCTGGCGCCTATACGCTCAGTGGTCTGTGCCAGTCCGGGTTATCTCGCCCGTTACGGCACGCCAGAGACACCCGAAGCGTTATCTGCTCACCAATGCCTCTGCTACGCCAATCTGCCGGAGCCACAA
>JASFJX010000319.1:0-5182 GCA_050119385.1 Candidatus Thiodiazotropha sp.
GTTTCGGCGATCCTAGATTGAAACTGTGACCGGCAAGTGCGTAGGCTTGCTGTTCAAGTTGATGCAGACTCTTCGCCAACTCATCACTCTGCCGCCGCAGCATGGTGCTATCGATAGTCACGCCAGAGCGCTCCATTCTCGATAACACAGGAATCAGCGCTACCTCGAGGTCCGTCAATAGCGAAGTTAGTGAAGACCCGCTTTCAAATTTCGGCCAGAAATAATTATGTAGACGAAGGGTGATGTCCGCATCTTCAGCGGCATAAGGGGCGGCTGAATCCAGCTCGATTTGGTTGAAGGTCAACTGCTTCTTACCCTTGCCGGCTATCGCCTCGAAGTGAATCGTCTCGTGGTGCAGATAGCGCTTCGCCAGGGAATCCATATCATGCCGGGTTGCAGTGGAATCAAGCACATAGGACTCTAACATAGTGTCAAAGGCGATACCTTGCATGTCGATACCGTAACGGGCCAACACACTCATATCGTATTTCAGATTCTGGCCGATCTTTTTCAGGCCGGGATCCTCTAACAGTGGCCGCATATTAGCAAGCACCAACTCACGTGATAGCTGTTGCGGCGCGCCGGGATAGTCGTGACCAACCGGTACATAGGCTGCCTCACCCGGCGCTACGGCGAAAGAGAGGCCAACCAGGTCGGCCTGCATATAGTCGAGACTGGTGGTTTCGGTATCGAAGGCGAATAATCCATGGGACCTCAACTTCTCGATCCACCCTTGTAGCGCCGTTTCACTCAATACCGTTTCATAGTTGACGGGTGTTTGCTCGACCACCGCCTGCTGCTCACTCTGCCCCTCACCATTCAGGCTCGCCAACAGACGATTCGACTCCATCCACTCATAGTAACGACGCAACGCCTCACTATCCTGTTCAACCGCCTGATAATCGGTGGGACCTTTGTCCAGACTGACATCGAGCTTTATCGTCGCCAACTCACGGGAGAGGGGAAGCTGGGTCAGGCTGTTACGCAGGTTTTCGCCGACCTTCCCCTTGATCTCCTCGGCATGTTCGATCAGGTTGTCCAGGGTGTCGTAGGCGTTCAGCCACTTCGCGGCTGTCTTTGGGCCACACTTGGGAACACCTGGGATATTGTCCACCGCATCACCCACCAGGGCCAGGTAGTCTATGATCTGGTCAGGTCTGACACCGAACTTCTCCATCACCCCACCCACATCAGTGGTGGTCTCAGACATGGTGTTGATCAGCGTGACGTGTTGATTAACCAACTGAGCCATATCCTTATCCCCAGTAGAAATCACTGTCTCTATTCCCTCCTCAGTGGCTTCGCGGGCCAGGGTACCGATCACGTCGTCCGCCTCGACCCCCGGCACAACCAGCAGCGGCAAACCCATGGCTTGGATGATTTCATGCAAGGGTTGTATCTGATTGCGCAGATCGTCCGGCATCGGGGGGCGATTGGCCTTGTATTCCGGATATATCTCATTCCTGAAACTGCCCCCCGGAGCATCGAAAATAACCACCATATAGGTGGGATCAAAATCGCTGATCAAGCGACGCAGCATATTCAGCACGCCGACGATTGCACCTGTTGCTTCGCCTTGGGAGTTACTGAGATCGGGGAGGGCATGATAGGCACGAAACAGATAGGAGGAGCCATCGACCAGGACAAATGGGGATGATTTTGACATAAGCGGCGGAAAATCCATTAAAAATTGATTTGGGGCATGTTAACTGGCACTGATCCGGGAATGCGGTGATCACGCCGGGACCGGTGAAACATCCGGGCAGTGATAGTAGCTAAATCAACCCCTTTTGTCGCCAGTTTCATACACATGCATAGGGGCCGAAAATAAGACCTACTATTTTTCTTGGTTTTTCTGAAAATCTGTTCTATCTTTGTAATGCATGGGCTCAGTTGAGCCATAAAACTACAACCCCATAAAACTGCATTGAACGACTATCACCACTGGAGACGGAGACGACCATGCCTGAAATGAATCCTATGGCTGTTGAGAACAGCAACACACCAGAAGGTTTTGATGAATGGACTGAAGAACAGGCAATTGCCCTGGCTTCGGAAGAAAATATCGAATTAACCGATGCGCATTGGGAGATAATCCACTTCCTGCGCAGCCATTGCGAAGAGAATGGTGCCACATGCAGTGCCAGACTGGTACTCAAGGCCATGACCGGACAAGTGAAAGACCGGGGCGGTAAAAAATACCTCTACTCACTCTTTCCCAGGGGACCGGTTGTGCAAGCCTGTAAGATTGCCGGTGTCCCGCTGCCACCCTACTCATTGGATCTTTCATTCGGTAGCGTGCATTGACAAATATTCTCAGCACTTAACAGATTGTTAAGCTAACTAAGGGGCCATGAGCCCCTTTTTTCATGCCATATCGTCAACAGCGTCTACCTTCGGCTCTGATTGATATGCTACTAGTGTGGTGTAACGAATAAATGGCACATATCAGCGTGACGAGAAGCCGTTAGCTGCAAGGCGCGTCGCGCAGGGAATGGCATGCCCTTTACAAGCGACGCAACGCCGCAGATGACGGCTTCTCTTCGCGCCCGAAGGGAGGCCCACAAATGCCCCAATACGGCGTTGCAGTCATTTACACCAACGAGCGATTTCAGATTTTAGTTGCTTTATATGGCGTGCCCGCTCTTCTTCGCTCATATAACGACGCTCACCGTCATCGCCCAAATCATAGATACCACTCGCCCGTATATGCGTTTTATAACGGTCTTTTGCGCGTGCACAATACTGCTTGCGTTTCTTCGCTTCAGCCTGCTGCTTCTGTTGTGCCTCTTTCTTCTCCGCACGCTCTTCAGCATAAACATCCAGCATGCGCTGCATCTTCAACTGCCTGTCATATTGCCCATCTGACGACTGAAGCTGCTGCTGTTCTCTGATTTGTATCTCCGTGGACGTTGCCCCTTCCGCTCGATCGCTGAAGTGAACACGACCCTCCTCATCCACCCATTTGTAGACCTCCGCATACAGGGGTAAGGCCATCAAAAACAGTACAAGAAGCGGCGTTAGTTTGCCTACCTGTCGCCAATTGATCTCTAATTCCAGCATCTTTGCAGCTCCTTGCAGATATCTCGTTTAACAGCTCGACCATAGTCATTGTGACACATCTTGACTATACCCGAGACTCAAAGTGTATCGACTCAAATCAACTCAACTTTAAAGTCGGCTTGTCTCGTACCGCCGGTCAGTGTTATCAGACAAGGTGAAAAAAAAGGGCGCCGAAGCGCCCTTGAAAGGAGGATCATCCAACAGAAATGTTATATGCCTGAACCTCGGTTACCGGTGAACTCAGGATAAGCTTCCAGTCCACACTCCCCGAGATCGACACCTTCGTACTCTTCCTCTTCGCTGACCCGAATACCCATCACTGTCTTGAGGATCAGCCATACCGCGAAGCTGGCGATGAATGTCCAGGCAAAGATTACCCCCAAACCGAGTAACTGCGGCCCAAACGAAGCGTCCGAGTTGGTTAAGGGCACGGCAATCAGTCCCCACATACCGACCACACCGTGTACCGAAATGGCACCCACCGGATCGTCGATCTTGACCTTATCCATTGTGATAATGGAGAAGACCACCAGAAGGCCGCCAACGGCACCGATCAGGGTCGCCTCCAGCGGCACTGGTGTCAGGGGTTCAGCGGTGATTGCCACAAGACCAGCCAAGGCACCGTTGAGCGCCATGGTCAGATCGGCTTTACCAAACAGGGCTCGTGCGGTAAGCAGGGCGGCCACGACACCACCGGCTGCGGCGGCATTGGTGTTAACAAAGACGGCTGCCACAGCGTTGGCTTCCGCGATATCGGAAACCTTCAGCTCAGAACCACCGTTGAAGCCAAACCAGCCCAACCAGAGAATAAATGTGCCCAGGGTGGCCAAAGGCAGGTTGGCGCCAGGCATGGCGTTGACTCGACCATCGGCGGTGTATTTGCCTTTACGAGCCCCCAACAGAATGACACCGGCCAAGGCTGCAGCGGCACCACACAGGTGGACAACACCGGAACCGGCAAAATCATTGAAGCCTGCGGCATCCAGGAAACCGCCACCCCATTTCCAGTAACCCTGCAGCGGGTAGATGACACCGGTCATTGCCACGGCAAAGATAAGGAATGCCCAGAGCTTCATCCGCTCAGCCACGGCACCGGAGACGATGGACATGGCAGTGGCGACGAAGACCACCTGGAAGAAGAAGTCCGACATGCCGGAGTAGTAGGTCTCTCCATTGCTGGCCAGTACATCTTCGACACTGTTATCGCCACCGAACATGAAACTCAGATCGAGGGCAGGAAAATAGCCGTTGCCATCACCCGGGTACATGATGTTGTAGCCCATCAACATGTACATGATGCAGGCGATAGCGAATAGGGCGACGTTCTTGGTCAGGATTTCGGCAGTATTCTTGGCTCGGACCAAACCGGCCTCGAGCATGGCGAAACCAGCCGCCATCCACATGACAAGCGCGCCGGACACCAGAAAGTAGAAGGTGTCCAGTGCGTAGCTAAGTTGTGTAATCGCTTCCACGATACTCTCCAAATAAATGTTGCTAGTGAGTTACAGCGCTTCGGGACCGGTTTCACCGGTACGCACACGAACCACCTGTTCCACGGGAGTGACGAAAATCTTTCCGTCACCGATTTTGCCGGTCTTAGCCGCATTGGAGATCGCTTCCACGACCTGATCGACAATGTCGTCATCGACGGCAATCTCGACCTTGATCTTGGGTAGGAAATCGACCACGTACTCTGCACCGCGATAGAGTTCGGTATGACCTTTCTGACGTCCGAAGCCTTTGACCTCGGTTACCGTGATACCAGCCACTCCCACTTCCGACAAAGCTTCGCGGACATCATCAAGCTTGAACGGCTTAATGATTGCTGAAACCATTTTCATGTGATTACTCCTCGTCCAGCCCGTTAAAGAACGGGCTGGACATCAAATAGTTAACTCAAACAGGTTCGTATCAGAAGCTCTTGCCCCAAGAGACGAAGAAACGCATATCTGAATCTTCACCGGAAACATCTGAATCATCCTCCAGATCGGTATCAGAAAGGCTCAGGGTAACGTCACCGAAATCGCCGGCGGCCTTAGTCAGGTCGATTTGATAATGGGTGAAATCTTCGAGATCGTCATCACCATCACCATCGGGCTCGACGAAACCGACAGTCAAA
>JASFJX010000320.1:0-5179 GCA_050119385.1 Candidatus Thiodiazotropha sp.
CATCCGCATATCGGTTTCACCACCTCCTATGTGCAATTCGCCAAGACGCTCAACATGATGCTCAATGCCCCTGAAGGGGAATCGCCGGTGGCGCATATGAATCTGTATGCCATACCCACCCTGGCGCATATGCGGCTGAACGCCTATGCCTATAAACTCCCCGGTGAAGACGATCGGTTCCCCGACCCCGATGAAACGGTGCAACTCTATAACGGCATGTTGACCACCAGTGCAAATGCAGGGGAGCTGGATGCCTTTGTCAACACCAGGAGTTGGGATGAGGGCATCATCGTGGGATTTGTCAACACCATGGATCCCAGGCTGACGCATCAGACGATCCTCGATATACAGCGTTATCTACGGCAGCATGCCGACGATCCGGGTATGAATCTACTGCGGGTTGGGATCGAGGGCGGAGAACGTATCCAGGTCCCCGCCAAAGATAAGACACCAGCCTTTAGCCTGGTGACAGAGGATTCCATTCCGGGTAAGGCCGCAATAGGCGGTTTTTTGGGCGTCACCGAGGCGACCAGGGATGTCGCCTTCAAGGAGTGGCTGAATGCCCCGGTGGCAACGTCCCTCACCGTGTTTCTCATGACCTTGATTATGTTTCGCTCCTGGATGGTCGCCGGCATCCTGATCAGTCTCTGTTTCATAACCTTGATGACCCAGTATGGCCTGGGCGCCTACATGACCTCCATCGGCGAGTGGTCCGCCAACCTGGCTTTTCATGTGCAGGTGGCGTTGAGTATCGCAATGGGATTGGGTGTGGATTACGGCGTCTACATGGTCTCCCGCCTGCGCGAGGAGTTGCACGAATCCGGTAAGGATTGGCGCAGTGCGCTGCAGTCCACCCTGGCAACCACCGGATCGGCGATTATCATCTCCATGCTGGTGTTGTTGGGCAGCTTTATCCCCTTGATGAATACCGAGCTGGCCAACCTTTGGTCGGTCAGTCTCTACATATCCGAGGCCCTGATCATGGATGTCTTCATCGCCTTGCTGGTGTTGCCGCTGATGGTCTACTGGCTACGCCCGGGGTTTGTGTTTTCTAAAGGGCCTGCGTCTCGGGATGAGCAGGCCGTCTAGTTACAGTGAAAGAAGGCAAATGCGTGTAAGTGAGTATTTACTCAGAATCTGCCGGTCAATGTCCTATTCAGTTGTGATTGGTGGGGCTGGGCCCCACCCTGCGCTCTCATTAAAGGACTGAACAATACTATATCCCCGGGAGTGAAACGGCTTGCAGAGTACGGCTGATTATCTCCCCAAGGCGGGTGAGGAACTCGGTGCCATGGTGGGGAGCGAACCGGTCTTTATCACAACTGCCGATGGCGAGCAGTCCGAGGGCCCCCTCGCTTTTCAGCGGGATCAATGCAGTGGAGGCGATGCGATCCCCTTCGGTACCGAAGATATAATCGAGCTGATCCTGGTCGAGTTTTCCGCAGATCGGCTGATTTTGACTGAAAAACTGTTCAAATGTGGCGCTTTGGCCCTCCAGGGTCTCGCCCAGATGCTCATCGATATGGCTCGCGGAGAAGAGCCGCAGTTCTACCGCATCGGCCTTGAAATCGTCGTGCAACTCATCTTCCAGGGCATTCAAGACCTCTTCGAAAGTGGCCGCATCGATCAACTCCAGGGTTAGCCGGTGCATGCGATCCTGCAACTGCTCGTTGGTGTGGGCAACGTCCAACAGGTCTGCCAGTTGTTGTTGAGAGGCTTGCAGTTGTTCGCGTAGTGACTCGACCTGACGTTCAATCAGGGAGACAGCCGCTCCGCTCTCGTGGGGTATCTCTATTTGACCAAGCAGATCAGGGTGCTTGGTAAAGAAATCGGGGTGTTGATTCAGATACTCGATTACCTGTTGTTCGAGTGCATCCACTTGGGTCGTTTTTGGGGCTTTCTGTTTCATAGGTCGATGGTTCCTTCGTACACGGTCTCTGCCGGACCTTCGATAAGTACGGGCTGGCCTTCTGAGTGCCACTTTACCACAAGATCGCCGCCAAGTAGGTGTACTGTGACCGTTTCATCCAGCAGACCAAGCCGACGACCGGCAACCACCGCTGCGCAGGCGCCGGAGCCACAGGCCAGGGTTTCTCCGGTGCCGCGCTCAAAAACCCGCAGGTGGATCTCGCTGGAGCGCTCGATCTGCATGAAACCCACATTGGTGCGCTGTGGAAAATGAGAGTGGTTCTCAATCAATGGCCCCAGTCTTGCCACCGCCGCCTGTTCGACGTCAGGTACGATAAGTACGGCATGAGGATTTCCCATCGACAGGGCAGACAACGAAATCTGTTGACCGTCTACATCCAGTAGATAGGTGTTCGATTGTTGGGATGCGGTAAAAGGTATCGATGCAGGATCGAAGATGGGGGCGCCCATATCCACCTCCACATTGCCATCGGCAAGGTGTCGCAGGGTGATCCTGCCTGCCAGGGTGCCAACCGGAATGGTTGATTTTGAAGACAATCCCTTCTCTTTGACAAAGCGGGCAAAGCAACGCGCGCCATTGCCGCACGCCTCGACTTCGGTGCCGTCTGCATTGAAGATGCGGTAGTAAAAATCGGTGTCGGTCGATTTTGGGGGTTCGATCATTAACAGTTGATCATAGCCTATGCCAAAATGCCTGTCTGCCAGTTCTGTTAGTCTCTGTTGCGACAAAGAGACTGACTGACTGATGGCGTCGATAACCACAAAATCATTGCCAAGTCCATGCATTTTTGTGAAATGGAGTTTCATGAATCTTGTTTATCCGCCTGTACTTCCTGTTGTTTCCTGTCTGGTGTGTAAAGTGGTCCTTTTTGGCCGCAAGCACTGACAAGAAAGAGGAGCGCAAGCAAAATGATAGACGATTGCAGTAGGTTAGGTTGCACGTGTTATCTCCAAAAAAAATTCTAGCATCTGTAGGATACCGTAAATGTTTGTATTAAGTCAGTCGCTGGAAGTGCGCATTTAGCTAAATTGAGGTGGTTGTATTACACTGGTTGTTAGTGTTGGAAGTCCTCTTTGAGTCGTGACGCAGCGATCTGTTAGAGCGGATCGATTTGAGCTGTCAAGGAAGTTGTGCAACGCCTATTGTTTCGCTGAGGAGTTACTGCTGCTATACTTTCGAGCTGTGTGGTACCGTTCAAAATCGAGTTAAAGAATAAGGGTTGGCTATCATGCTTCACGAGGTTCTCAGCATGCTCAATTCGACGGTTAGATCACATTTAATCTGGCTGAGTTTCCTTTGAGAGTATCTGCAGCACTAACTCCTCTGTGACGTGATACTCACCGGCAAGGAAAGTCTCGAGATCAAAGGCTTGATTCATGTGCAGCCCGGCAGGGCCTTCTTGGTTACTGGTTGTGAGCTGCTGTTTTATGCGATCAGAGTGGTCAGTATCGATTTAAGATATCGGTCATTTCACTGTTCATTATTACCCGCACTGGTTTTTTCAGGATTATTTTCTGTAGGGATTGTTTCATAAGAGCTAATAAATATCTCATGGTTTTCAGATCAAAAAAATTTGGTTTGCCTCCCAGGTGGGCCAACCAGATGTCGTTCGATTGGGGCAGTGTGGTGGTGCCGATAGTAATCATAGCCGCAGTATTATTTCGCTACTGGCTGACCGCGGGTCTGCCTATCACCGCGCATGCCCATGGCATCCATGACGATGCGCTTTTTATACGCCTTGCACAGAGCATTGCCACCGGGGACTGGCTAGGTGGTTTTGACGAGCTGACCTTGGTAAAGGCGCCTCTCTATTCTATCTTTATCGCCATAAATTATTTATCAGGTTTGCAGTTCAAATCGATGGAGCATCTGCTCTATATCGTAGCATGTGTAATTTTGTACTTCGCCTTGGTAAAAGCCAGGGTTAACCGTTATCTTGCATTGGTTCCTTTTCTCTTCCTGCTTTTTAATCCCTATCATCACAGTAGCGTTGAGCGGGGTTGGTTTTATGCGGCATTAGTATTTCTTGTCGTTAGCGGCTTGCAGTACATGATTTCGATACGTGCGGTAGCCGGAAATGTAAAGTTTCATCACGCCTTTCTGTTGGGGCTGGGATTGGCTGCTCTTTACCTTGCGCGGGAAGAGGTAATTTCGCTCTATCCTCTTCTGATTGTTGCGTTTGGTCTACTGTTCTACCAACCCGATAAACGCTCAATGGTACAGACTGCGGTTAGGGTGCTGCCTGTTATTGTGCTGGGTTTGGCGATCCCGGTAGTAGCTGTAATGAGTGCAAATTACTATAAATATGGTTTTTTTGGCGTAACAGATAAATCAAATAAAGCCTATAAGTCTGCGGTTAAACAGATAGAGAGTGTAAATACAGGCGAAGAGATACCCTTTGTCATCGTGACCCAGAAATCTCTTGAACAGATGTTTTCCGTAAGTCCGAGTTTTGCCAGACTTCAGCCCTATCTTCAAGGGGGTATAGGTAAACAATGGGGTGGGCTGATGTGCCGGCGCTATTCGCAGGCATGTAATGAGATCGGTGGCGGATATTTTTTCTGGGCATTACGAGATGCCCTGTCTAAGGATGGCCACTATGAAAGTTTCGATAAGTTGCAGGCCATGTATTCCGCTATCAGCAATGAGTTGGAGCAGGCTTGCAGTAGCGGAGAGTTAGATTGTTCACGTCGGGTTTGGCCTCGTCGCTATCCGATAAGTGTAGATAGAATCGATGATTGTCTGGCTAAAATACCAAGCTTCGTGCGCTACATGGTAAGTGGTTTGAATGGGCGTACCCCTGGCTATGGCTTGCCACATGGCCCAAAGGACGTGCTTGAGGTGTTTAGTAAATTGTCGAATTCATCTCTAATGCCAAAAAACGAGCAGGAACTATTCTCTGTTTCGGGTTGGCTGCTTTCAGATAGTCCGGAAAAATACATTGCAATAATACCTAAGCCCTTTGCTGCTTATAGTAATCGTTTCAGTCTAGAGTCGAGTAAGGATGTACAAGGTTCCTATCAAGACAACAGGTATTCCGGATTATCACGTTTCACTGTAGAAGGGCCGTGTAAAAATAGACAATGCGAGCTCCTGATTATGTCCGGTGATAAGCAGGCCCGTGTTAATCAGTCGTTGGTCCGCCCCGGTGCTGATTTGAAGCCAGAGGGTATGCATTTACATATCGATTCAGTCAAACCAATAAAAGCTGAGCGTATGTTGTCCGGCGTAGAGCGGTGGAAGATCAAT
>JASFJX010000321.1:0-5170 GCA_050119385.1 Candidatus Thiodiazotropha sp.
TCGATCGGTGATCAAGAGCGGCAGGCAATCAGCCGTGAGTACGGCACATACAACACCGGGTTGATCGCTATAGACGGCATCGGCCTGACACCCGGGAGAGGCACCCTGCGCAGAAACCACAGAACAACCATGCACCTGACTGAGCCAAAAAGGTTTATCGGGCAGTCCACATTCACGCTCCAGCAGCGCTCTGTTACGTGCGACACAGGCCGCATCATCGCCTACATGGTCTGCCAGATTCAAACTTTCGTATGGCGTAATACTGTATCCCCCCCGGCGCGTTGTAACCAATGCCCTCACATGGGAAGGCGCAGGCCATTCAGGCTGTAGCACATCGATCATAGGTTGGCATCCTGCATCAGAAGATCGATCAGTCGCTGCATATCGGCGGGAACAGGCGCCTCCCAGGCCATGTGCTCCGCAGTCTCCGGGTGGCGCAGCTCAAGCCGGGTGGCATGCAGTGCCTGACGCTTGAAATCCTTGATTGCAGCAGCTAGCTCATCACTGATTCCTGCCGGCAATCTGAGTCGTCCTCCGTATAGGGGATCACCCAGCAGCGGATGGCGAATGTGGCGCATATGAACACGAATCTGGTGGGTGCGACCAGTCTCCAACCTGACCCGCAACAGGGTATGGGCAGGGTAGCGTTGCTCGATTCGATAGTGGGTAACCGCATGTTTTCCAGTTTCGTGAACAGTCATCCGCAAACGATTTACCGGGTGACGGCCGATCGGGGCATCGACTGTTCCACCGGCTATCATCTCCCCCTGCACAATCGCCAGGTACTCCCGCTTTACGCTCCGCGCCTGTAACTGCTCGACCAGGGCATGCTGTGACTGCAGGGTTTTGGCAACCACCAGCAGGCCGCTGGTCTCTTTATCAAGACGATGAACGATACCGGCCCTGGGGATCTGTTGCAGTGGCTGATAGTGGCTCAACAAGCCATTCAACAGGGTACCGTCGGGATTCCCCGCGGCCGGGTGCATCACCAATCCGGCGGGTTTATTGATCACCAGGAGATGCGCATCTTCATAGACCACATCGAGTTCAATTGCTTGCGCCTCATCCTCCACTTCATCCTGTGGTATCGGCTGAAGTTCGATCAACTCTCCCCCTCGCACCCGTTGCTTGGCCTTGCAGGGATAACCATTCAGCGCCACCAGACCCAGCTTTATCCATTGTTGCAGGCGGCTGCGGGAGAATTCGGGAAATTGATCCGACAACACCTGATCGAGCCGACTACCGGCATACGTCTCAGGGATTACCACTGAGCGGGGAGGAACTTTATCAATGATATTGGCGTCGGACATAGATGATTCACATTGTCCCATTGAGGCCGCTGATTTACAAAAAACGCCGATTCACCAAAACCTGGCATCTCGAGGAAGTCGGTAAAAACGGGTTATACCCAGCCTCCGCCTTCCGTTATACTTCAGCGTCCGTTTACTGATTATCCTGGTATTGATTCACCATGCTCCGGAAGTTCTCATCCATCATTCTCGTTATGCTCTTGCTAAGCGGCTGTTCCATGCCGGATCAGGTCGATGCCACAAAAAACTGGAGTGCCAGCCAATTCTACTCGGAAGCCAAGAGTGCGCTGATGGATGGTGATTACGAGGCAGCCATCAAGCACTATAACGCCTTGCAGGCGCGTTATCCCTTTGGACGATATGCCACCCAGTCTCAGCTCGACATCATCTATGCCCACTATAAAAATGGTGAGCCTGACTCGGCAATCACGGCAGCGGATAGATTCATTAAATTGAATCCTCAGAGCCCCTATGTGGATTACGCCTACTATATGAAGGGCATCGCTAACTATAACCGCAACCAGAGCATTTTCAGCCGGTTACTACCCTCCGACCCATCGGAAAGAGACGCCGGCGCCGCACTTGATGCCTTTAATGATTTCGACAAACTGGTACGCCGCTATCCCGACAGCAAGTATTCAGCAGATGCGCGTCAAAGAATGCTATATCTCAGAAACAATATAGCCAAATACCAGATACACATCGCAGAATACTATATGCGACGGGGCGCCTACCTGGCTGCCGCGAACCGAGCAAACAGGGTAGTTACCCAGTTTCAACGCACTGATGCGATGAAAAGGGCATTGGAAATCATGATCGATGCCTATACTCGACTAGGCATGACAGACCTTGCCGATGATGCGAGACGGGTATTGACTCTCAATCTTGAGAATGGCCGTTTGAATAAGCCAGCTGAGATCGAAACAGATACGGCAACGCCCTCAGAAGAATCTTTGTAAAAAATGAGACTATGACCGCTGAAGGCTCAGATAGCGGCCTCATCCTCCTCTCCGGTACGGATACGAATGACCTGCTCCACCGGTGATACAAAAATCTTGCCATCACCGATTTTACCGGTCCGTGCCGCATTGGTTATCGCTTCGATACATGCCGCAACCTGATCACTGGCCACGACAAGCTCCAACTTGACCTTTGGCAGGAAATCGACCACATATTCGGCACCGCGATAGAGTTCGGTGTGCCCCTTTTGACGCCCAAATCCCTTAACCTCAGTGGCGGTCATACCGGTAATACCCACTTCAGACAAGGCCTCGCGAACATCCTCCAGTTTGAAAGGCTTAATGATTGCTTCGACTTTTTTCATTGTTACTCTGCTCCCAGCTGAGGAAATTCATTGTAAATAAGTGATTAACTCGCCGGAATTGTAACGCCCCCTGGCGTGGCACGTCCATGCCTACTGCCGGTTTCATTGTTCAAATCAGCGGCATATTCCGGCGATTGGGTGCAACACATCCCTCAACGGATATGTTTCGACCAGGTCAGTGGATAGCGTCGATCGCGCCCATAGGCACGGCGGGTGATTTTAATACCAGGCGGCGCTTGACGCCGCTTGTACTCATTGTGATCTACCATACCGATTACACGTAACACAGCCTGCTCATCGAACCCTGCCGCAACGATCTCTGTAACCGATTGATCCTGCTCGACATATCGCTCTAAAATCCCATCCAATACGGCATAGTCAGGGAGTGAATCACTATCCTTCTGGTCTGGCGCCAATTCCGCTGTCGGCGCTCTCTCCAACACCCGCTCGGGTATCACTCGTGACAATGAATTACGGTAGCGGCATAAGCGATAAACCAGGTTTTTTGGAACATCCTTTATCGGCGCGAAACCACCCGCCATATCACCATAGAGTGTCGCATAACCTACTGACATCTCACTCTTATTACCCGTGGTAAGCAAGATTCGACCTTTTTTGTTACTAATCGCCATGAGAATGATCCCACGACAGCGAGCCTGAATGTTCTCTTCCGTCACATCAACGGCTCTGCCGGCAAATTCATCTGCCAACATCTCAAGAAAGGCATTAAAGGCGGGCTCGATCGATATACTACGATACTCGACCCCCAACAACTCGGCTTCTGCAACGGCATCCTGGTTACTCATATCCGCGGTGTATCGAGATGGCATCATCACCACTTCGACCTGGTCCGGTCCCAGGGCATCAGCCGCGATTGCGAGCGTCAGAGCAGAGTCGACCCCCCCTGAGAGACCGATAATGGCTCCATTGAAGCCATTTTTACGCACATAATCCCTCACCCCTGTAACCAATGCCTGATAAACCCGCTCCTCTTCTGACACGAGTGGTGCAATCATACTGGCCTGCCGCTGCGCATCACCCAAGACCGAGAGATCGACACAAACACAGGCCTCGTTAAAAAAATCCAGCCGTTCAATGAGTTGGCCTTCGGCATTCACAACAAATGAGCCGCCATCGAATACCAGCTCATCCTGTCCGCCAACCAGGTTGACATAGATGATGGGAAAGTCATTCTCCCGGGCGCGCTGCTGCACCAGCTCTTCACGTTCCGGCGCCTTTCCGATATGAAAAGGAGAGGCATTGATATTAAGTAGAAGTTGGGCGCCTGCGGCGCGACTCATGGCGGCGGGCTCTACCTCCCAGATATCCTCACACAGGGTCAGCCCGATACGCACACCCTGCAACTCAAAGGTAACTGCCTCCCTCCCCGGGGAAAAATAGCGTTTTTCATCGAATACACTGTAATTGGGCAACTTATGTTTCTCATATTCAGCCAGGATCTCGCCATCACGCCAAACCCCAGCCACGTTGTAGAGCCTCCCCTCCCTGCGTCGTGGATAGCCTACCACCAGGTGGATGTCCCTTACTCGCGAAACAATATGTGCCACCGCCAGCTCCACTCGCTGGATAAAGTGGTCCCGCAACAACAGATCTTCCGGGGGATAGCCGGTTATCGCCAACTCCGGGAACACGATGGCGTCCGCCTTACCCGCATAAGCCTTAGCCTCATCGATGATGCGTTGTGCATTGCCTTCTATGTCGCCGACCAGGAAATTAAGCTGGGCGAGTACTATTTTTAGCTTCAAAGGGTAACTCCTAATCTGTCACCTGAATCCGTGAGTTTATCGGTCCCATGATCACCGAACACCCATTGTACGGCACCAGGAAAGAAGCATCAGCAATCGATATGTTGCGATTGCATCATAATGGACTCAATTTTCCACAATGCATTGCAGACTATTACTGTTACCGCGGATGTTGCAAGACCTACCAGGGCGGTTGACTCCTATCCACACATAATAAAGAATCAACCAGATGGGACTCAGATATATTTTTATTGCATTGGCGCTATGGGGTGTCTTCCTCATCGGCCGCCATTTCTGGCGCCAGAATCAACTAAAAGACAACAAGTCGCAACAGGTCAAGTCGGTAGATAGCGTCCAGTGTGCCTATTGCGGACTCCATCTGCCTAAAGATGAAGCGGTTTTTAACGATGATGTCTATTACTGCAGCAAAGCGCATCTGAAGGCGGCTAAGAAGCAAAAATCCTAATCATTATGCCGAGGCTTGAACCACTTGAAGAGACCCCGAGAAACAGTGATCAAACTGACAATGGGGCTGACGCGAGTCATTGGCGCTCCCTGAGTCTCTACCTGCTCTATCGAATCACCCTCTCCCTTACCTTGATGTTATTTTTCTACACAGGTAGCGGCCCCTCCTTCCTGGGAGCGGTGAAACCCGAGCTATTTGCTACGACTGGAGGCATCTTTACCCTATTGACCTTTGTTTCCGTGCTATTTTTTCTCCGCCGCATCCCGAATTCCGAGCATCAAACCTATCTGGCCCTGTTCGTGGA
>JASFJX010000322.1:0-5165 GCA_050119385.1 Candidatus Thiodiazotropha sp.
AACGCGAAGCTATCAAAATCTCTATCATTAAAGGCGGGTCTGGCAACCTACTCAGATCAATCAAATTTAATCGTCAGGGTGACCTCTATCTGCCAGGTTCTGAAGCCTATATCAAGCAGGCTATGGCCGAAGGACTGATCAGCGAATCGGTTCATGTAGGCTACAACAAGGCGGCCATGATGGTGAGAGAAGGTAATCCCAAAGGGATTCAGCAGGACCTTGATGTCTTGAAAAGCCCCAACCACTATGTCGTCATAGGCAATCCCGACAGTGGCAGCATCGGTAAGGAGACGAAAAAGATACTCACCTCAGCAGGGATATTCGAGGATGTCATGCAGAATGTAAAAGAACTGACCACAGACTCTAAGCGACTGATTGAAGTTTTGAAAGACGGCGAGGCTGATCTCGTCATCAACTGGCATGCCACAGCAACTTGGCCGGAAAATTCGGCTCTCATCGATGCGCTCCCAATCGATGAACAGTACGCCAATAAAAAGAGGCTGGTTTTGGGCTTATTGAATACTGCCAAGCACCCGGAGATCGCAAGGAAATTTATGGATTATGCCACTTCTGATGAGGGACAGCGCATATTCGACAGTTACGGTCTCTACCAAGTCGATTAGAAATTTATTGGCATGCCTCACTTACTTGAACACCCCATTCAGCGACAAATCATCGGCTTGGCACTATCTATACTGATCATTGTTACCATATCGGTCATAGTACACATCGGGTCACGTGAAAAGATAGCCCATATCGAGGCAAGCCTGGTTAACCAGAAGGCTCGGCAAGAGATCGGCCTCTCCATTTATCAACGACTTTACTCTGCCAAGGCTTCCATCTATAAACTAAGCACATTGAAAAATAACCTTGAGCTCAACATCGTTAAAAATCGATTTGACGCCAACCTGCAGACAATCACAAAAGGTCTCGCAGTACTCAATAACGGCGGCGTTTTTGAGGATGAAATAGCGACCAACATCCCGGGGCACAATTTTATGAACCTGGTCGCTTCCTATGATAAACCTTCAACGGAAGGTTATGTACTTGAAGTGCTTGAACTCAGCCCTGCCATGCACGAACTCGATAGCCAAGTGCTGCTACTCTATCAGCTGATCAAGCAAAGAATCAGCACAAGCTTAGCCCAATCCGAAAACCTGCAAAGATCCATAGACAACCTGATGAAGGCCATTAATACTGTCCTGCAACGCACTCAAGAGAATGCAGCCAGTATTCTATTCGACAGTCAAAATAGAATCTCGATACTGTCCCAGGAGTTCAAACAAGCGCAAAGCAACCATGATAAATTTGGCATACCGGTAGTCTTTCTGGCACTGGGTATGTCAGCCTATATGTTGATTATCACCCTGACCAGGGTCGGAAAGTTGATCGATAACGGTAGACAGGCTGAAGACCAATTACAACTGCTTTTGGATACCACTGTTGAGGGAATCTACGGCATCGATACCCAAGGTATCACTACCTTTGCCAATCCTGCCGCCTCACGCATGTTGGGTTTTCACCCTAATGAACTGATCGGTAGGGAGAATCATTCTTTGATTCACCATACCCATGGTGATGGATCGCATTATAAAGCCTCGGAATGCCGCATGCTGCAAGTCTTGCAAGGCGGAAATTTAGACACTGTTGACGATGAGGTTTTCTGGCGTAAGGATGGCAGTTCCTTTCCTGTGGAATACTCCAGTAACCCCATCTATCGGCAGGGTAAGATCGTCGGTGCGGTCATCAACTTCCGTGATATCAGTGAACGCAAGCGATCAGAAAAACGCATCCGTACTCTGTCGCAGGCTATCGAACAAAGCCCGGTGTCAGTAGTCATGACCGACACAGACGGAAATATTGAGTATGTCAACAATGCCTTTAAACTGGCAACCGGCTATGAGGCCTCTGAGGTTATAGGTAAAAACCCAAGAATTCTCAAATCAGAAAATACCCCTCCCACACTTTTCCGCGACTTATGGAATGCGATCACCTCCGGTCATTCATGGCAAGGTGAATTACAAAATCGTAAAAAAAATGGTCAACTCTTCTGGGAACGTGCTTATGTGGCCCCTGTCGTAGACGATACTGGTAACACCACCCATTATCTGGCCGTGAAAGAGGACATCACCCTACAAAAACAACAGGAAGAAAAAATTGTTCACCAAGCCAACTACGACAGCCTGACAGATCTGCCCAACCGCATTCTTACACTTGATCGACTCTCGCAAATCATCAAAGAGGCGCAACGTAACAAGTGTAAAGCCGCCGTGATATTTCTCGATCTGGATGATTTCAAAAAGATTAATGACTCTATCAGTCACGAAGTCGGTGACAAACTACTGGTGGAAGCAGCCAAACGTCTAAAGAATACAGTCCGTATGGATGATACGGTCAGCCGCTTGGGCGGTGACGAATTCATCATTCTGCTAGGCCACTTAAACAGTGAAAAAGAAGTCCACCCGGTTGCGAAAAAACTGCTCAACTGTTTCAGAAAAGCCTTCTTGCTTGATGGGCGCGAATTGATCCTCACCGCCAGTATCGGAATCGCTATCTACCCCAACGACGGAAAAAATACGGCGGATCTGCTTCGCAATGCCGATACCGCCATGTACCAGTCAAAAGCACAGGGCCGCAACACATTCAACTACTTCACCCATAATATGAACAAGGGGATATCCCGGCGCCTGCAACTCGAAGAACAACTACATGGCGCTTTGGAACGGGGCGAATTTCAGCTCTATTTTCAACCTATACTGGATATCACCAGCCGCAAGCTTGTCGCAACTGAGGCACTTCTACGTTGGAACAGCCAAGTGCTGGGAACTATCAATCCGGAAGAGTTTATCCCCATCACCGAACAGACCGGACAGATCGTATCCATTGGCCAGTTTGTGATTCAGGAAGCACTGAGTAATACGGCACAATGGCTAAAGCTGTTGAACAGGCCTTTCAGAATTGCCATCAATATCTCACCCCGTCAGTTCAGGGATCCCAATCTTTTGCAACATATCAAAGATGCAATGGCGCAGACTGGGGTTCCAAACCATTCGATAGAACTTGAGATTACCGAAGGGGTATTGATGAGTGGCCACAGTTATATCGACGACACCCTAACGAAGTTGAATGCACTGGGTATCAGCATCGCCATGGACGATTTCGGTACCGGTTATTCCTCTCTCAACAACCTTCGCAGCTACCCCTTCAACACCCTGAAGATCGACCGCAGCTTCGTCAGGGACATGACTACCGACCCCGCCGATCGAGAGCTTGTCAATGCGACAATTGCCATGGCTCATCGTTTGGGGCTGGCCGTTGTTGCCGAAGGGGTGGAAACCGATGCTCAGTTAAACCACCTGGCACAGCAGCGTTGCGAGATGGCTCAAGGTTATCTGTTCTCCACCCCGTTACCAGCCGAAGAAATAACACGCCTGCTGGAGTCAGAACAGGTGCAATCGGTCATCTAGTGTGGTGTAACGCAGAATTGGCCTACCAGGCTAACTCTAAAAGGGAATATCGTCATCGAAATCGTTGTCCGGCATCGATGCAGGTGCCGATGCTGGTGCAGGTGATGGTTGGGATCTCGGCGCTCCCTGGGATTGCGGCGCATCGAAGGAGGCGCTGCCGCCACGACTGTCGAGCATCTGCATCTCGTTGGCGACGATCTCGGTGGTGTAGCGATCCTGACCGTCCTGGCCCTGCCACTTGCGGGTACGCAGACTCCCTTCAACATAGACCTTGGAACCCTTTCTCAGATACTCGCCGGCAATCTCACCCAAGCGGTTAAAAAAGACCACCCGGTGCCACTCGGTCCGCTCCTGCTGCTCACCGGTGTTTTTGTCTTTCCAGCTCTCCGATGTCGCCAGGGTTACATTGGTCACCGCTCCGCCGCTGGGCATATAGCGGGTCTCCGGGTCTTTGCCCAGGTTGCCGATCAGGATTACTTTGTTGATTCCTCGAGCCATCTAATTTCTCTCCAGTAGTGTTACAGCCCCTTCCTTTGGAGCCTGTTTTCATCTTAGGGTGGGGAGTCTATCATCCTTATCCCTGCACGGCATATTCTTCCAGGCGATCTCTATCGACGACACCCAGATCCACTTTCAGATAGGCCACGCCGTCCTCCGCGATGATGACGGCATCGTTGACCCCCTCGATCGCCTTCAGCTTCTCTGCCAGACTTCCGATATCGCTTTCATTCAATTGCCCTACCGGTAATAGGTAGTTGCTCAGGTAGTTGGGATCCGGCATTCCCAAGGCGACCAGGAACCAGACCAGGGTCATGCCGGCACACAGCAGGAAGGTTCCCTCGATCCCATAATGGGTATGAAACCACCCCCCCAAGACTCCCCCAAGGAAGGCGCCAATGAACTGGGAACTGGAGTAGACACCCATGGCAGTACCCTTTCGCTCTCCTGGCGCGGCCTTTGCAATCAGACTCGGCAAGGTCGCCTCCAATAGATTGAAAGCGGTAAAGAAGACAAACAGGGAGACCACCATGATGATCAAAGAGTGGCTGAAACCGTAGAGCACGCTTGAGGCTGCCGTCAGCGCCACGATAGCTGAAATAAACACCAGGCGCATGTGACGCCGACTCTCGGCGAGAATGACAAAAGGCACCATCGCTGCCATGGACAATAGCATCACAGGTAGATAAACCATCCAATGGCTGGCGCTCTCCAGGCCCAGATCCCTCAATGCCAAAGGGTAGGCAAGAAACATGGCGGTCAGGCACATATGCAGGGTCAGGATACCGAAATCGATTCGTAGCAGCTCCCGATCGGACAACACCTGTCCGAACTGCGCAGGCACCGCTTCCGCATCCCGATGAAAGTGGCTCTCTTTCGGCGTCGGCACGATAAATATCACAATGGCGATACCCACCAGCGCCAACACCGATGTCAGCCAGAATATGCCGGGGACACCGATCCAGGTGTTGAGAATCGGCCCCATGATCAACGCCAGGGCAAAGGCGGCACCGATACTGATACCAATGATCGCCATCATGCGTAATCTTCGCTGCTCGCGGCTCAGGTCCGCTGCCAGCGCCATGATCACGGCAGCGATAGCACCGCTACCCTGCAGCGCGCGGCCGGCAATGATGCCGTAGATGGTTTCCGAACTGGCGGCCACCGCACTGCCGATAGCGAATATCAACAATCCTCCGA
>JASFJX010000323.1:0-5157 GCA_050119385.1 Candidatus Thiodiazotropha sp.
ATCCAGCTGGTTAAAGGCGCAAAAGCCCCTTGCCGGCAACAGACTCAAGCGGGCGGTAATCCTCGGCACCCTCTCCGGCTGGCTATTGATTCTCCAGGCCTGGTATCTGGCAAAGGCTGTTTCAGGGGTGGTCTTCGAGCAACACTCCCTAAGCGAGATGATGCCTTGGCTCTGGGTACTTCTTGTTATCTTCGTTATACGTGCTGCGTTGATCTGGGCCTCGGAACGAGCCGCCCACGATGCCGCCCAAAAGGTCAAGCTAAGCTTGAGAAGCGCCCTCTACGAGAAGCTGCGCCGACTGGGGCCGGCCTGGCTCGGCGGGCAGCGTACCGGTGATCTGATCAACACCCTGAGCGACGGTATCGAGGCCCTGGAGGCCTACTATGCCCGCTTTCTGCCAGCCATCTCCCTGACCGCCATGGTGCCATTGTCTATCCTGGTGTTTGTCTTTCCCATCGATTGGATCTCCGGCTTGGTCATGCTACTCACCGCTCCCCTGATCCCCCTGTTCATGATTCTGATCGGAAAGGGGGCGGAGCGGCGCAACCAAAAACAGTGGCGCCAGCTGGCGCGCATGAGCGCCCACTTTCTCGATACGATTCAGGGATTCACCAACCTCAAACTGTTCAACGCCAGCCGACGCGAAGCGGAGGTGATCGCAGCTATCTCCGACGATTACCGCCGCAGCACCATGTCGGTGCTGCGCATCGCCTTTCTCTCCTCCTTCGCCTTGGAGTTCTTCTCCACTGTCAGCATCGCCATTGTCGCGGTACTCATCGGCTTTCGTCTTTTCTGGGGCGAACTCGATTTCCTGTTCGGATTCTTCGTATTACTGCTGGCGCCAGAGTTCTACCTGCCACTGCGCAACATGGGCACCCACTATCACGCCCGCATGGATGCCATTGGGGCCGCGGAAAAGATAATCGATATTCTCCAGACCCCCTTACCCGGCCAGGCCACAGAGACTACCCAGGCGCCTGGCTTCGAAGGCGACATGAAGCTCAGTCTGCGCCGCGTCGGCTTTACCTACCCGGACGGCCGCCGCGCCCTGCAGGAACTCGATCTCACCATCGAAGCCGGCGAACGGGTCGCCATCGTTGGTCCCAGCGGTGCCGGTAAGAGCACCCTGCTCAACCTGCTGCTGGGTTTTCTGCAACCCGGGGAGGGGAGCATCCAAGTCAATGGCCAGTCCCTGGCTACCCTCGATACCAGCAGCTGGCGCAAACAGTTGGCCTGGGTACCACAACGGGCGCATCTGTTTCACGGCACCCTCGCCGAGAATATCCGGCTTGCCGCCCCGGAAGCAGACCAGGCGGCAGTGGAACGGGCTGCTCGACTCGCCCACGCCCACGACTTCATCCTTGCGCTGCCAAAAGGTTACGAAACCACAGTGGGCGAAGGAGGGCGGGGACTCTCCGGTGGCCAGATCCAGCGCATCTCCCTTGCTCGCGCCTTTCTCAAGGATGCCCCAATGGTGATTCTCGACGAGGCCACCGCTCACCTCGACATAGAGAGTGAGACCCTGATCCAGCAGGCCATCGAAACCCTGGCCCGGGGACGCACCCTGATTATGGTTGCCCATCGCCTGCGTACAGTCAAAGCGATGCCCCGTATCCTGGTGCTCGACCAAGGGCAACTGGTTGAGGAGGGGGAGCACAACAGTCTGATGCAAAGCCAGGGACTCTACCATCGCCTGGCAACCGCCTACCTGGGTAAGCATTGATGAATCTCATCCTGGGGCTATTGCGGATTCTGCACCCGGTGCGAGGCTGGCTGCTACTGGGCGGTTTACTCGCCTTCGCCACCCTGCTGGCCAACGTTGCCCTGATGGCCGTCTCCGGCTGGTTCATCGCTGCCATGGCCCTGGCCGGTGTCGCCGGCATCAGCATCAACTATTTCACCCCGGCGGCGGTGATCCGCGCCTGCGCCATCATTCGCACCGCCGGCCGTTATGGGGAACGGCTGGTAACCCACGAAGCAACCCTGCGCATGCTCTCCACCCTGCGGGTCTGGTTCTATCAGCGCTTGGAGCCTCTGGCCCCGGCAGTGCTGGAGCGTTATCGCAGCGGCGATCTGCTAAGCCGTCTGCGAAGCGATATCGACACCCTCGATCATTTCTACCTGCGATTACTGCTGCCGACCATGGTGGCACTGGCATCAAGCCTGGTATTCATACTATGCCTGTTGTGGTTCGATCCCTTACTTGCCCTGGTGGAGCTGATACTGCTCGGCCTCGCGGGAGTGGCCCTGCCCCTGCTCCTCAACCGGCTGGCGGCACCCACGGGAAAACGTATCAACACCCTCACCAGTGATCTTCGGGCCAGCCTGGTGGACGACCTGCAGGGCCTGGGGGAACTCCTGGTCGACGGTGCCGATGAGCGCCATGGCGCACGCATCGACCAGCTAAGCCACAAGCTGGCCAAGGCACAATCACGCATGAGCCATTTCGACGGCATTGCCCAGGGGGCGGTCGGCCTCTGTGCCAACCTGGCCATGTGGCTGATTACGCTTAGTGCCATCCCCATGATCCATCAGGGTGAGCTAGCACCGGCGCACCTGTCGATGCTGGCCCTGTTCGCCCTTGCCAGCTTCGAGGCGATCGCTCCCCTACCCGCCGCGTTCAAAGACATTGGTGAGACCCTGGCTGCGGCTCGCCGGATCTTCACCTTAGTGGAGAGTGAACCCGCAGTCGTGGAGCCTTCCACGCCTACCCGGATGCCACAAGATCTGACCCTGAATCTGCAGAAGATCTCATTTACTTACCCGGAAACCGACTCCCCGGCACTGCATAGTCTGGACTTCAATCTCCCTGTTGGCGGCAGAGTTGCCCTGCTTGGTCCCAGCGGTAGCGGCAAGACCACCCTGCTGCAATTGCTGCTCAAATTCCGTACACCCAACACAGGCTGTATCACCCTGGGTGAGATACCCTATACCTCCCTTTCAGGAGAGGAGATTCGCAGCCGTTTTGCCGTGGCAACCCAGTATAACCACCTTTTCAACGCCAGCATCCGCGACAACCTGTTGCTGGCCAATCCCACTGCCGATCAGCACAGCCTCGAAGGGGCCTGCCGCGTAGCCATGATCCATGACTTCATCGCGGCTCAACCCGAGGGATACGACACCCAGGTAGGTGAACTGGGTCTTCGCCTCTCCGGCGGACAGGTGCGCCGACTGGCCATCGCCCGCGCCCTGCTCAAAGAGGCGCCGATCCTGATCCTCGATGAACCCACCGAGGGGCTCGATCCCCATACGGAACTGCTCATGATGGACAACATCCTGCAGTGGTCCGAAGGGCGCAGCCTGCTGTTGATAACCCACCGCCTCCGCGGCCTCGACAGGATGGACCAGATATTATTACTGCATGAAGGGAGAGTTACCGAGCGAGGAAGTCACCGGGAACTGCTCGCCGGCAGTGAGACCTACCGACGGTTATGTGAACAACAACAGACTTTGAACACCGCAAACGAGCACAATCAGCATGACGCGGAAAAACGACCGAATCCTGGCTGACATAGTGACCTGCGAATCCCGGGAAGGCATGACGGACTGCATCTGACCAAAATCGATAACGATCCGGATTAGCTATCATGTTCAGCCATGGATAACCGGGCATACCCCGTGACCCGGCTGCCGAAGCGGGATAGAATCACGCTTTTTCAATAATAGGTAGAATAATCCCCATGCGTACTTCCCAGTTTCCCCTGCACACCGTCAAGGAGACCCCAGCCGATGCAGAGACCGCCAGCCACAAGCTGATGCTGCGCGCCGGCCTGATCCGTAAACTGGCCGCCGGCCTCTACACCTGGCTGCCCCTTGGACTGCGGGTGTTACGCAAAGTGGAGAACATCGTGCGCGAGGAGATGGACCGCTCCGGTGCCCTGGAAGTGCTGATGCCGACAGTGCAACCCGCCGAGCTTTGGCAGGAGTCGGGCCGCTGGGAGCAGTATGGCCCCGAGCTGCTGCGCCTCAACGACCGCCACCAGCGTGATTTTTGCTACGGCCCCACCCACGAGGAGATCATCACCGAACTAGCGCGCAACGAACTGCGCAGCTACAAGCAGCTGCCGGTCAACTTCTACCAGATCCAGACTAAGTTCCGCGACGAGATCCGCCCCCGTTTCGGCATCATGCGCGCCAGGGAATTCCTCATGAAGGATGCCTACTCCTTCCACCTGGATCAGGACTCCCTGCAACAGACCTACGAGGTGATGCATGAGACCTACTCCCGTATCTTCAGCCGTTGTGGTCTCGACTTCCGCCCGGTGGCGGCAGACACCGGCAGCATCGGCGGCAGCGCCTCCCACGAGTTCCACGTACTGGCGGAATCGGGCGAGGACGCCATCGCCTTCTCCACCGGAAGTGACTACGCCGCCAACGTGGAACTGGCCGAGGCGGTTGCTCCCGCTGGGGAACGCCCCGCTCCCTGCCTCGAAATGACCCTGGTCGACACACCCGATGCCAAAACCATCCAGGAGTTGGTGGAGCAGTTCGAGCAACCTATCGAGAAGACGGTGAAGACCCTGGTGGTGAAGGCCGCCGAAGAGACAGACGCTGAACTGGTGGCCCTGCTGGTGCGTGGTGACCACGACCTGAACGAGATCAAGGCCGACAAGCTGCCCCAGGTAGCCTCACCACTGTGCTTCGCCGAGGAAGCGGAGATCCGCGCCGCCATCGGCGCCGGTCCAGGCTCCCTGGGCCCGGTCAACCTGCCGATCCCCTGCATCGTCGACCGCAGCGTGGCCAAGATGGCCGACTTCAGTGCCGGGGCCAACCAGGACGGCAAGCACTATTTCGGTATCAACTGGGGCCGCGACCTGCCGGAACCAACCGAGATCGCCGACCTGCGCAACGTGCACGAGGGCGACCCCAGCCCGGATGGCAAAGGCACCCTTACCATCGCCCGGGGCATCGAGGTGGGCCACATCTTTCAACTAGGCAAGAAATACAGCGAGGCAATGAACGCCACGGTGCTCGATGAAAACGGCAAGGCGGTGGTAATGACCATGGGCTGCTACGGCATCGGCGTCACCCGGGTGGTGGCCGCCGCCATCGAGCAGCACCACGATGACAAGGGCATCACCTGGCCCGCCGCCCTGGCCCCCTTCCAAGTGGCCCTCTGCCCCATGAAGATGGAGAAGTCTCAGCGGGTACGCGACG
>JASFJX010000324.1:0-5135 GCA_050119385.1 Candidatus Thiodiazotropha sp.
GGGTGAGTTGAAGTTTGACCGGTCACCGGAGCTGCATGGGCTTCGAGTCAGAGTGGTTTTGCACCGTATCTAAGGCCTATGTTGTACCACGTGGGTAGTAAAAAACGAGTAGAAATTCAGGGCCTACCTGACACATGGTGAATATAACCTGTAGTGGCTAAATGTTTTTGGCCAGTAATTTCTAAGAATTCTCTCCTGGGCACTTCCAATCTCCGTATTTGAACTCCGCCTTGTTTGTAGGTTTATTTCCTAAACTACAATTCAAATAGAAGTTTCATCTCGCGAAATGGAGCATCCGTGAAGAACAGCGATTCTAATCACAGTTATGGGGAACCCTCTGCCGCCTGGCTGCGAGCACTGGTAGAGAATGCACTCGACTGTATCATTACAATCGATGAGGCTGGCCGCATAATCGAATTCAACCCGGCTGCAGAAGTCACTTTCGGTTATCGTAGGGCCGATGTGATTGGGCGCTCCATGGCAGAAAAGATCATGCCAAAACGCTACCGAGATGCCCACTACAAGGGCATTGCCCATTTCTTGGCAGGTGGTGATGCCCATATGATCGGCAAGCGCGTGGAAGTGGTGGCCCAGCGTGCCAACGGCAATGAGTTTCCGGCGGAACTGACGGTAGTGGCGGTACATCCCGAAACGGCACCTGTATTTAGCGCTTACCTACGTGATATTTCAGAGCGGGTAGAGGCTAAAGAGCAGCTTCTACAAGCCGCCAAACAGATTAAACGAACATTGTTTGAGACCGTACTCACCGTGGCCCACGTGGTAGAGGCTCGTGACCCCTATACCGCTGGTCACCAGCGTCGGGTGGCCCATCTGGCAGCCTCTATTGCGGAATTTTTAGACCTTTCCGAAATCTTGGTAGAGGGCATATTCTTCGCAGCGCTGCTGCATGATATAGGAAAAATTGCTGTACCTGCCGAGATTCTCTCCAGGCCAGGCAACCTGCAACCGGAGGATAGGAGCTATCTCAAAACTCATTGCCTCAAGGGCTACGAGATGGTGAAAGAGATCGAGTTTCCCTGGCCGGTAGCGAAGGTGGTACTGCAACACCACGAGCGTCTCGATGGCAGTGGCTACCCCTACGGCTTGATAGGTTCGGAAATCTGCCTGGAGGCGCGTATTGTCGCAGTGGCTGACACCGTAGAGGCCTATACTTCACACCGCCCCTACCGCCCAGCACAGCCGCTTTCTGCGGCGTTATCCCATATATTGGAAAGAGCCGGAGAGTGGTACGACCCGAAGGCAGTGGAAGCCTGCCTGGAATTGTTCCAGCAAGGTTATCGCCTGGAGGATGCAGAGCAAGGTGGGCAAGAGTGGCTGACTTCGAGCCTTTTTCGGTAGGCTATATTTCTCCGAATTGTGGCTGTTTGGCCGTAACCCGTTTATGCCCGCTTATCAAGCGCGAGCAATCTCAAGTCTCACTGTTCCTGCTAGCTGAAGGCGGCAGTAACAGGTCCTCCAGGAAAAAGGCAGAGAGGGCAGCTCTGCCACTCAACTTGGCCTTGCGATAGATGGAGTGGGCCTGCTGCCGGACTGTCTTTTCGCTAACGTCGCGCATCACCGCGATCTCTTTATAGCTCATACCCTTGAGTATCAATAATCCGACTTCCCGTTCTGCCGCGGTCAGGGACCATTCGCTGAATTGTCTTGCGATGCCCTGGCTAAGCCCCTTGATCAGGTCACTCATACCGCTGCGCCACTGCATTCCCTCAACACGGGCTGTTTCCAAATCCCTGATCAACAACATCTGTGTCTCGCGTTGTATCTTGAACTGCTCAGTCAAACGCACCATGCCTACCGCGATAATGACGATTAATGTGGGTTGAATCATCTCGAGAAGAATTTCACCGAAGGTGAGTTCAGGGTCCTCGAAAATCTCCAGCGCAATGAGAAAAATACTGCCCACTATAATGAGTAATATATTGCGCCAACTGCCCATTTTTTTTATCAAATCATTCATGATTGATCCAATGTGGTTGATGGTTGTGTCTGCAATATGCACGGCCATAAACGACCGTGCATATTGATTATTAACCCGGCACCTTAATAGGTAGGTTCAGCCGAAGCGTGCCTGCCTGCAGCAAGGCATCAAAACGCCGCTGTAGCACTCCTACAACAAGTTTTGATAACGCAGTCTGCTGGCAGGCACGCTTCGGCCTGTCCTTTTACATTCAAACTGTTAGGGGCGACAAGAAGGCCCTTGCTCTGCGTTGTGACTCTTGACAAGGGGGCAACCATTGCCCGCGAGTCACGTCTTGATCAAGGGCCTTCTTGTCGCCCTGAACCTACCTATTAAGGTTCCGGGTTAATAATATAAGCGGTTGCGATCATGCATGCCAAAATCAATCACAAAAGGCATCAGGTGCGAATTTGCACAGCTCTTCGAGTAACTCCTCGGTGTCATCGATTTCACATGCCGGGTCTTCCAGGATATCCAGTGAGTCGCCGACACAGAGCAGTTGTTCTGTCTCGCCGGTTAGTTCCCCATCCTCCATTGCTTCCGCAAGCACAAAGCCGATACCAGGAATATAGTATTTGAACTCGGAGGATTCAGGCCCCAGAGGCGCGAAATCATAGGTCATCAGGCAGCCGTCGGCGTCAGCGCAGGGAAAGTTTTCGTTTTCCTCCCCAGGTATTCCTGCCAGATCCACATATTGAACGATATCCTCGGCTTCACCCAATGAGAATTCCTGACGATGGGCAAGGCCTAACTCCGGCATCGCCATGATCAACAGGCCGGCCTTGGCGAACTCCCTTCCGGATTCGAACGAACCATCCAGATCAACCAAGACACCATCTTCATAATTGCGCGCTACCTCACCGCAATAGTAGACATTGCCTTCGGTATCCTGGGCAAACCAGTCATCGGTTATCTCTACCGGTACATACTCGATCTCCCCAGAGGCATTATCCTCTTCGACCTCCACCACGGCATCAACCACCACCCGGCAGAGGACGCCTTGGATCTCGCGGGACTCATCAGTCACATGAACAACCACTGTCTCTTCGCCTTCCTCACCGGCACGAAGGACATAGGTGTGGCCCGCCACAATCGACACATAGGGATTGGCGCTCGATTGATCCACATCGTCAGGATCGACAAAGGCGATCGTCGGATCGCGGAGGGGATCGTTGTCATAGCGATGTTCATCAAGTAGGTCACAGGCATCGATTCTGGCATCCAACTGATCATTGCAGTATTCAGCCTCCTCCAAACGCACTTCCTTCGCTTCTTTATGACAGGCCACCCGTTCAGTACGGGTGGCCAGGTTGGTGCAGTTGGCCAGAGTGGTTTTTAAATCATCTATGGCATCGGCACGACAAGCCTGGAACATCTGCTTCGCTGTTATCTCGCAGGGTGAGTGTCCGTGATTTCCGGCAGTCAACTCATAGGGCGCAAGCAGCGATGAGATCGAGAAAAGCAGCGCGGGTATCATTGAGGGTTTAGGTTTCATAGGTTTCTCTCCCGGATTGTTACTATTCTTCAAGCATGTTTGTGAATAACTCATACTCACCAACCGCTCACATTGCTGATAGGTTTGCATGATTTTCGGTTTGTTGAGTGAGCTAACAAAAGCTTAAGAACCTACCCGCCTGTAGACTATAGAATTGATGTTGTATGTCCTGGTGATACATCGCTAACTCTATGAATTAATTGGTGTTGTTAAAATGGTGTAAAGCGGTTTTAAGTCTCTGTCGAAATAATCCCAGAGTGCAAAATGGAGATCTAGGAGGAGATGTTGTATTTATCTGCCGTTTATAGAGCATATGTTCTATATAAATTTAAACAATTCCAATCCTACGAGCTTGCACGAAGTACGATACCGGGTTCCAATAAGAGACATAAACGAAAAAAAACAATTGGAGCCAGTCACTATGTTTCTGCTTGCTCAGAGAATATCTGTCAGTTTAGTTAGGCTCTGTTTGCTGGTGGTCGCCTCTTGCTCCCTGGCAGCTGAAGAGTCGACTGAAACAGAGCTTGAGAAGGAGATAACGGAAGAGTCGATGGAATCTGCTGAGGTACAACGAATCTACCGCACCCGGGAAGAGCAGCGTGAGGTGGGTTTGCAGACGGAGATCACCCCATGGCTTACCCTCTCGGGGCTGCTGGAGGGGGAGATTCAAACCGATCGTTTTATTCCACGTGACAGAGGACCAGTACTCAAAGCGCGAGAAGACAGCGCAACCTTGCAGTTAGGAATGGTTGTCGATCTGTTTGGTCTGGCGGAGGTGGAAGCCGTTGTAGAATACGATTCTGATCCGGACAAATTCTTCTCCGAAGAGGCCTTTATCACCTTTGAGTCTGAACCAATGGAATTGAGTCTGGGTAAACAGTTCACTCCGCTAGGTCTCTACTTCAGCGGTTTTGTGACCGGACCCTTGCTGGAAATCGGGGAGACTAGCGCCAGGCAAGCTGTATCGCTGATCTATGGTCCAAGCGACGATTTCGATCTTACATTAACAGCCTATCGAGGCCGGGTCAGCGAGATGGGTGAAGACGAAGAGTGGGACTGGGCGGTCGGTTTCGAGGCCTGGCCTTCGGAGTCATTATCTTTCGGCTTAAGTTATCAATCGGATTTGGCGGACTCCGATGAACGCATCCTGGATGATGATCACACCATCAAGCGGGTTGCGGTTGCCAGTGGTTATTTGCTAGGGATAACCGATGCTTTTGAATTCTCTCTCGAGGTCGTTGCGGCGTTAGATGATTTCCGAGAGTTGGAAAAAACGCTAAACAGACCCGTAGCATGGAATGCCGAGGTTATCTATTTTTTTCCTAAATCCGATTTTGACCTGGCTTTTCGCTTTGAACAGAGCCGTGAATTAGAGGATGAACCGGAATACAGGTATGGAGCTGCCATCACCTGGTATCTGGATAAACGGGTCAGTCTTACAATGGAGTATTTACGGGCACAATATGATGCAGATTCATTTGCGATTGATCGTGATGAAGATGATATTTCAATCCAGTATGTCAATACGATGAGTGCCAAAGTATCTATTGTGTTCTAGTGTGGTGTAACGAATAAATGGCACATATCAGAGGCCCACAAATGCCCCAAGACAAGGCGCGGTCCGCCGTTAATGGCCCCTCCCTTAACAAGGACTGCAACGCG
>JASFJX010000325.1:0-5133 GCA_050119385.1 Candidatus Thiodiazotropha sp.
ATATTTGGCACGGCCCTGAGTACGAGTCCCTCCGCACCCGGCAACGAGCCGGCAATTTCAGCACCCCCGCGATCTGCCGCGACTGCAACTGTTGGGCCGGCTTTCTTGCGCCCCGCGCATACAGACATCTACAGTCAGACATCCTTGTGGGCGAACGCCCACTGGGTATTGTTGCGAGGAGATTGGACCGGCATTCTATATCGGTAATCTAAGTGTCCGCTATTCGCCGAAATGAGTCATACTTGAGTATAGAATGTAAACAAACATTGGAATAGAGAAATTGGCGAGTGGTTTAACTGCTCTCCAGATGCTGCCGAAGTGGTTTTAAGAAAGATATGTTCTACTGATTTACGTCGGCGGACATGGGGTGATAAGCGTTATTTCAGAAAGGCAAAGATTATTAAAAAACGATCTGTAGTTAATAAGCTTAAGAAACTATAGGGAAAAGAGGATAGGGAATATGTCGACATCAAACGAATGTGAAAACGCTTGGAAAGATGGCTATTTGGTAAACAGCATATTGAAGCTTAGAGATTGGCATTCTACTGATGCTGAAGATTATCAAGGAGACTTGGCAATGGAACACCCTATGTTCAAGGAATGGCAGCCCGCTCACTGGGCTATACGACAGATATCACAGCAATACAATATTTCATTGAAATATCAGCGTCAGTACTGGGCAAAATTTGTTTCTTTCTACTTAGGCAAACCGCATATAACGCAATTTAAAACTGACTGGAATAAGAAATTTATAAAGCACTGCCAGAGAAATTATGAATGGACTAAAGACCAAGGGAAATGAAATTATTATTTTCCTAACTCACAGATCGGAAATATAACGATATATAATGAAATCAACTTTATTTAAACTTTCATCACCTAAATTTGAAGTAGTAGATGAAAAGCATCAGCTTTTTGATGAGGTATACAGTATTCCAACTCTGCCAGCGTATGCGGTACTTAACCATAATATTACACGTACCAGTACAGTAGCTGCAGAACTAGATAATATCCCAGACTATGAATTACTTGAGAATACGCTACGGGTTAAACATATAATCCCAGGCTCTCAAGGAGAATCAAGGGTTTGTTTACTTACACTAATCTATGCAGACATCCGAGATTACGGGCTTTTATTTCCACATATCGATGATCATGAACTGAAGCAACGATTAGGTCAATTTGCAGAAGAGGCAGATAACGCATTTCAAGGCGGTGCTTGGATGTCTTTTACGATTATGGCGATATCTGTGGTAGAGGCTTTACTTTTTAATATATTCGGTAACAAGAATCTATCTGTGCTTATCGATATGGCGAGTAGTATTTCAATCATTAATGAAAAAGAAAAAGGTTTACTAGACGATGCGAGAAAAGTAAGGAATCGAGTACATGCAGGTCAATTTAAAAAACCATTAGCTGATAGATGCTTTGGCACTGACCTGTATGTGTTATATGACCAATTACTTAAAAAGGACTGGATGAAATTAAATAATTCGGCGGTAGAGTAATTATGAATGAAGTAAAAAATAGTGGAGTGTAGGTATTTAGAACTAGTGGCGGTGATTTTAATATAGGAAAAGAAAGGAGTATATATATGGACAACTATCATATAACCAAAAAAGGCAACAAGTGGAATTTGAGTGAGAAATACAAAATGAAGAAGATGTTAACACCTCTCCTTACCATGCTGATGGTCACTGGCTGTGACACTCAAACTGTATCGTCATTGGATATAGATGCTCTTATTTCAAGAACGGAAGCGAAAGCCCAATTAAATAAGAAATTAGCAATTCACAGATTATCCCCGACCCTGGAAGACAACATTAATAGGTTAGAACAGGTTTGCTCCGAAGTGGATTTAGGAAGCAATGAGCATGACAATTGCGAATCAACTATTGCTTCAATGAGATCTAGTTTTAATGATTTTCGGTCAGGAGACTGGGAGGCACTGCATAAAGTTAGCTACAACGACTTTGTTGATACGTACTTTGAGGCTGTACGTCTACAGAAGACTAGAACGAAATGATTGGAAAAGAGGAGTATTGGAATGGAGGTTATTGGTTAGGATAGTAAGGTAGGGTGACTATGGCTCGAAACCAAAATAGTTATTGCAGTGCAATATACTGCTTTCGGCCAGGAGCGGAAGCTTGACGGGCTGTCGTACGCCACCTGAAACAGGCCAAAAGCGGACGTAGAGCGACATTTCACCCGTTAGTGGTCAAGTGGTATCCATAACTTCACCTACTCGACCTGCCGGCCAAATTCAAGTTCATCGAATTCTAGTAAGGCACAGAAATGCTAACCTGAAATCGCATCCTGATCTAATGCGGATAGAGAAAATATGTACCCTCACTTTCAATCACGCCCGTCATTGTTCCATTGGGTCCAAAAAGCATAGTGCTGTTTATGGCTGAATATTATCAAAATCAAAAATGCATGATTAGAATCAATATTTTTTCGGAAAAAACCTAAAATAATGGTAAGCAGGTCTAGAGTCATTGGCAGATTAGAATAATTATGCTAGAAATCAATGCATTGGATGCAAAGGAAGGAGCATGGATCTTGGCAATATATCTCAATATCAGTTCCGGCTAGTTAATACACTGTTGGCCTGAAAGGAGTGATAATCTAGTGATAGTGGAGTGCCCAAGATGCGAGTCAAAAGTAGATGCAGAAGAAAGGGGTGCTGTAGATTTTGATTTTGAGATACACGGTTTTCCTGGAAAGGCTGTATTACTTGAATGCCCAGTTTGCCACGATCCACTTTTTGGATTTACAGAGCTTATTGAAACCGGCTTTGGAGGTTCACAATGGGCAGTTGTTGATAGAAAATGGCCGGTTCCAGATAACGAAATTGATTACGCAATACCAGAAATTTCAAAACTAGCTCTAGTAGAAGCGAAGCTTTGTTTTAAAGCCAGGGCATATAATGCATGTGCTGTCATGTGTGGCCGAACCATCGAAGGCGTTTGCAAACATCATAATTCTTCAATAAAAACGTTAGCTTCTGGTCTAAAGAAACTAAATGAAAATGGTGTTATTGACAATAGGATATATCAATGGGGTGAGGCTTTAAGAAAGCATAGAAATCTAGGGGCGCATGCAACAACCGAGCAAATTTCAAAAGAAGATGCTAAAGACCTTTTAGATTTTAGTATTGCTATATGTGACTACGTATTTGTTTTAAATGAAAAATTCAAGCGATTTCAGGAAAGACAACATAAAGCCTAACCATGGACCACAGTGGATGCGATATCGCTCGTCTCACTGAGTCGGCCGTACGCGCGATAAATAATGGACAAAATAAAAGTATTTTTACAACGTGGCTATTTCCCAGTCCAGTTACCACCGGGCTTTAGCAGTGCTAGTTTTTCCTCTTCATATAAAGCATTGAAAGGCGAATGGCTTACTCAATCCGCTCCTACTTCAAGACCTGAGAAGTTTTCCGTGGCGTAAGCGTCCGGCCAATGACACTCTTTTCAAATCGAATAACGCCATTCAACCTGATCACTCCCAACAACAGGAGCGATCAGCATGTCGAAAAAGTCCCCCAATGCACCTCACCAGAAGCCTGAGCGTCAACGGCGCAACCCACAACATAGCCGATCATGGTGGCTAAAACACTACCAGGCTTGGCAGAAGAGTGGTCTACGTAAAACCGACTACTGCACCCGACAGGGTCTGAGTCTCTCAACCTTCGTCAATTGGACCACGCGTTTTAAAGTCGAGGCTTCTCGCGATGAAGTGGATTTATCATCACCACCTGTCTTCTTCAAAGCAACGCCGGTTTCTACATCAGTGAAACCGGGGTTGGCGCGCACTTTAACCCTGGGTGATATCAGCATCACCTTTGAGCAGCCAATCGATTCAGAATCGTTGCCTGACTGGATTGAGGCGCTCAAGCGATGCTGAGTCTCTCCGATCAAACCCAGGTCTATCTGGCCCGAGACCCGGTCGATATGCGCAAGCAGATCGATGGGTTGGTTCTGATCGTACAGGAGGTCTTTGATCTCGATCCCTTTGCCCCCGCACTGTTTGCTTTCTGTAATGGCCAACGCGATAAGGTCAAGGTTTTGCATTGGCACAAAAACGGATTCTGTCTACTGTATAAACGCCTTGAGAAAGGTCGTTTCCAATGGCCGAAACAGGCATCCGATACGCTACTCTCTTCAGAGCGTGAATTGAAGTGGTTGCTCGAGGGACTATCGCTCGAATCATTGGTAACTCATCCACGCTTGGATTGTAAAGCGGTTTAAAAAAAGTCGGTTATTTTTTTAGAAAATGACCGGCTGTTATGGTAGTCTCATGAGCCATGAATAATGCTGCATCCATCGAGCAAAAGTACCATGAATTACAGGCTCAATACGCTCACTTGCTCGAACAAAGTGCGTTAGAAAAAAGTCAGTTTCAATCTCAGGTTAAACAATATCAATCTGAAGCTAAACAACATCAATCTCAGGCTCAACAGCAGCAGTCGCAACTCGAAGATCAGCAGTATCAACTCAAACGAAAAGATCAGCTGATCGAACAACAGCAATCGACGATAGAGCATTACCAGTCAGAGATTGCTTATCTGCAAGAGCGTTTAAACATCTTGTTGAGCAAACGCTATCGAGCCCAGTCAGAACAGCTGAAATATATCCAAGGTCAGTTGTTCGATGAGGCGGAACTCGAACGTGAGATCGCTGAGACTCGTCAGGCCCTTGATGAACTACAGAACAGGTCTACTCGCTCAACCGGGCAGGAAACCCCCAAACAAAAACCTAAGCGCAAGCCGCTGCCTGATCACTTACGCCGGGTCGAGGTCATTGTCGATGTCAGCGACGAAGATAAGCAAGCCATGAGGGATGAGTGGACCTGCATCGGCTATGAGAATGCTGAACAGTTGGCGGTTGTGCAGCGTGAATATTACGTCAAGGTGATCAAGCGTAAGAAGTATGTACGCAACACCGAATCGCCCCAAGACACCGACAGTAGCATTCAGGTGGCCCCAGCAGCCAAGGTTATACTGCCACGCAGTCTGGCCGATGCCTCTGTATTGGCCGATGTGCTCTGCAGTAAGTTCCTTGATGCGATGTCGTTCTATCGCACCGAAAAACGGCTACGCCGAGAGGGCATCGAGATCGGTTATAG
>JASFJX010000326.1:0-5126 GCA_050119385.1 Candidatus Thiodiazotropha sp.
GCCTGTTCGTGACAATAGATACAGGACTTTGCCGGTGGATCATAATCACGGTCATTTCCCACATCCATATCTGAATTCCCTTTGAGAAAATTGTGGTCGGCATCCAGGTCTGTCTGGTATCCGAAACTCTTGTTGTAGTAGTTTCGGCTATGACAGGCGTTGCAATTCTCGATATTTCGCGACTCACCATTGGCTTCTGTCCAGGTCTGCCCCTTATGCACATCATCCTGATAATCCTTGACCTGCAGTCCCGCTTCATCAAATACCGCTTCGGCACCCTCGCCAAAGCCGTAAAAGCCGCGACGGGAGTTGGATGTCAGGTGGCAATACATACAGCTGTCATTACCTGGATAGCGAACCATGGGTATAGTCACAAGGCCTTGAGCATCGAATGCTTCTGCGTTCCACTCCAGGAGTGGCAGGCCATCATCGCCCAATACAAGCTCGGAGGCCTCTAAAGCCCCGTCATCATCATCGTCATTTCGGCTAAAGCTAACCAACGAGCGATCCTGTTCACTTCCACCACTCATGTTAAGGTTGATAAACTCGAGTATTCCGGTTGCGCCATAACGAAAATGCCCAGCTCCGATAAGCGCAGATCGCGTATACATGGCATGAGAAAATGGGGTTGTCTCACTCGTGAGGCGCGAATCGAAACTGACCATTTCGTCCAGCTTCACATGACACATCAGACAGTCGTTTTCTGCTACACCACTCGCCTGCCAATCCCAAGGTTCGACAGTCGCTTCACCGGACTCATCTACCCCGCGACTATAGTAATCGCCGTCCAGATAATTAATGGTTTCCAGGTTGACCTGGTCATAACGCCTGCTATTGCGATCCTTCTCCATCCAGCCGCCACCCGAGTGACATCTCTGGCATCGCATTACCAGGTCGGGGGTGCCTAAATCGGCAAACTCATCAATGGATGCATTCTCCTTTTTAGCGGTAAAATCCGGGTTACTGCCACCCATACAGTTATAGCCGCCAAAATAGCCGGGGGAGAAGAGCTGAGGCTGTCCATGATCCTGTCCATAATCATCCCTTGCCTCATCCCTGCCTTGTTCGAAATGGTAAGCATGGGTGATGCTGTCATAGTCATGGCAGCCACTACCTCCACAACTCGCCCTAGGACTATAGGGCTTAGCGCTACCTAGTACATGTTCCCCATCCTCTGTCAACAAAGGGATCGGAGGATGAGCGACCGACTCATCCAACACACCAGCTGAAGCAGTGAAAACATATGGACTAAACAGGCTTGCACCGATAATGATGCGCACAGCCAAACTATCGAACCGAAACATCGCGATCTCCCTTATTACATTATTATTAGCGGAAGGCACAGTAGCGCTGACGCTGAGTATCAGTACGCACTGAGCAAACCAATCCATGGGTAATTGCACAGTCTGTGCCAAAAGGAAGATTTCTTATTATTGCAATAAGTTACATGGTTCTATCATAAATCGACATTATCATTAAATGGGCATATCACATATAGTTAAGGGATTTCGCCTATAAAAACGATTAAAACAAAATCCAATAGATTGCTTTGAGATACAGGTTCACAATCAAATTTATGCCGCACAACTTGTCATCAATTACAAAAAACAAGCGTTTAATACAATACCATAGCTAAACTGTATAGAGCGCTGTGGAGCACCTAGCCCAAATATTTCTCCCAGTCGCTTGAAAAAGGAATTAACCAGAGACAGATTATCGCTTTATTTTGCGCAATGTTTTCTCCGTCCAGAAGCTATTTTTTCGATTACTGTTGATCTCTACCACTTTGCGCGGTATCACAGCCAAACTCTCTTGACCTGTTCTGAGGTCATAACCGTACCAATACTTCCAGAACAACGCTCTCGGATCTCCCTCCCCCTCTGCGTTCACCTGCCCCCAATCGCGATCAACGACTTTGATCAGCCTGTCATATTTATAATAGAGTGTTCGGTAATCAGCAAAGCTTTCAGTATCCACATAGCTGATCCGATAGTCGTACCACCAGTTTTTGAATTTTGTTGTACTCTTCAGTCCGTAGATTTCCCTATTTAGCTGTCGACAACTACGTTCCGGTACGTGTTCTGTATAACGAATAAGTTTCCCCTCCAGTTCGTCCATCATACCGAGACAAGTACGCATCTTTTTCTTGCCAAGCAACTCATGTGTTTCGTCACCGGGTTTGCGTAGCGTGACATCACCAAAGGTAAAGACACTGCCACCCCAGGCATCCTCCTGACGCGGCTGGGCAAAGCGTCTGATCTTGCGCAATCTGGGAAGCCATACCATGTAATCCTGACTCTTCTCTTCATTATTGTAGTCGGTAATCAGCATACCGGTACCACGCAGATTGCCAGAATGAAAGATCGCAAGATCACGGGAACGTATGGCATCAGCCGCATCATAATTATTATTCAGGTGACGCTCCAATGCCGAGGCTATCAGGTTGCCATTTTCTGACTTGTTCAGCAGTACACTCAGGGTACGGCCTCGCCGCTTGATGGAAAAATTAGTAAAGGCATAGAAGTGGTTGGCATAATAGACCTGCCTGGCAATATTGTCCGCATCCGGTTCAGCATCGGTTGCGGGATAATCAAGATTTCTACCCACAACCGCCTGGGAGTGCACTGAGAACCAAGTGAGAAATATAAACAAATAAACGCTACTCAATAAATGGTAATTATTCCTTTTCATACGCCTCATCCCTGACTGCTTCAGAACAGACTATCTATTGCTGAGAGCTATTTCTTCACTTCACTGGTGTATTTAAAGATATCCTGTTTGATGCGATCGAGATCCCCCGTTGCGAGATAGTCCTTGTGTAATCGCTTCTTATATTCACTGGGCAATGTCTGGTAAAAAATATAACTGCCTGGAGACTTGTCCTGTAAAAATTCTGAAAAATTATTCAAATCCTTTAAGCGGGTTGAGTCACTATCTGTGTTGCCCAACCAGCTAGAATCGGCAGGAGGATTGAACTCATAGGTGGTGAATTCCGCTACATCGGCCTCAATGGCATCGATGTAACTGGAATCGACACCGAAGACTATGCCTGATTGGAAAATCCCAAACACCAGATTCCATGTGAGAGTTACGCGTTTGCGGATCGACGCAGATAACATGTAAAAACTCCACAATATAATACCGTTTATTGAAATGTCGTTTATCTATTTGTTCCACTATGAAAACCAGCCTTCGTTCAAGTCTCGGCATAGATATGAGGTACGTAAAGGCTTCTCCCATAATTGGTTTTATCGATAATATCCAATGGTCATTATAATTACAATCAACTCTCAATCACGCAACCAAAAGGTCTATCTGCCACAATTCTCACTCTAATACAAACGCCCCGTTCAAACTACAGCAATGCCCAATGAGCCATTAGATGCAATGGTAATGCGCCAGAATAAAACTGATGATATTTGCTGTTATTCACATAAACAGTGATTAAGTACGACCTGATTGTAGTTTAACTTCCATATGCCATGTTATAAAGAATCATAATAATCTTTAGTGGACCAAGAACAAATGCTTGAGCAGTTATCTATTATTTTTCAGTCTTCCTCTAAAATCACTGTTGATCGAAAGCTACGAAGAAAAAAATTAAGCCCCTTTAAGTATGGCCCAATCGCAGGGCGCTGCCTCTATTTTATCATGGCACTGCTTAATACCAGGGAAATCATTTGCATGAAACGAGACACACTATCTCATTTCAGGTACTTGATTGAGACACACCCGGAAACTATCCCAAGTATCTTCTGGCCCTATCAATGCAAGAGTTGGGATACATCAACACGTATTAACTATCTCTACAACCACTTTGCCACCCTACCCGAACTCAAACATGCAATCGATTATAAAGCCACGCATCAATCTGTCCTTGCAGATGGGCGAGAAATATACCCAACTCTCCAAATCGTGGTGGATAAACATGACTTCTACGTGAGAGAGGGTATGATTACCCTCAATCTATTTGTAGCTCATCAACGGGTCTTCACGATTGCCTTTTCCTTTTACAAAAACAAAAAGGAGCAAATTTGCGCCATCGTTGGCGCATTACAAGGCAAAAGAATGCCAGATATCATTGACCTCTATAGGGATATGACTAAAAAAACTTATGGCATCAGGCCACGAGACTTAATGATAGAAGTTTTTCAGATGCTATGCAGGTTGTCTAGCGTGAAAAAAATATATGCCGTATCCGAATCACATAGGCAACACAGACACAGCTTTTACTGCTTGAAAAACAAATTGAGTAAGCCAAGTATTAATTATGATGAAGTCTGGACTGAGCGTAACGGCGTACGCCGCAATGATGCTTTTTTTGAACTCCCCTTAATACCTTGCAGAAAACCTATAAGCCAGATAGTCTCCAAGAAACGATCCATGTACCGCAATCGCTACGTCTTGTTAAAAAGGCTCGAGCATAAAATTGAACAAGGTCTATCAACCCTTGAATCAAGAAAGGTAGATGCTAACCCTATCTGCTGGTCCACGCTGCAATGAGCCAGTTTAATACGATCTTGGTTGTGCAATAATGATCTGATTAGATCGAATATTGACAAATGTAGGCCTATACAGATCGATATAGTCGGCTACTGCTCTATGACAAGAATCGCAACCAATAGCAGAACAAGCGCCATCTCTGCGAGCGTGATCAAGACTATCCAATAAGTGATACGCCTGGCCGAGGGTTTCATCGGCTGCCACACCCGCTACATAGACCAACGCCAGAGCGGCAACCAGGACCAGTTGAGTTCGGATTTCAGATGTTTACCATTGCCCAGGTTGAAGGCCTCAAATGCAATACGGTCGTTGGGCAGCACCTCCCACCGCTCTATCTCGAGCAGTGAGTTGATGCGAAACAGACGCTCGAGGTCCCTGATGAAAGCCTTTAATTGCCACGCACTGAGTGGTGTCTCGATAGTAACCCAGGCCATGTCTTCGGTGGGCATTGAACTCATAATGCCGGATGAGGAATGATCAACAGTGGAACTCGAAGCCTGTTTAATAGAGTCCCGACATCCATGCGGGAGCGGTAACCGCTCCTGCGTCGCGGCATTGTTGAGCCAGTCATCGCCCATCATCCCTTTCCAGAAATCCGGAACCACGATCAGGTGGTGCAGGGT
>JASFJX010000327.1:0-5121 GCA_050119385.1 Candidatus Thiodiazotropha sp.
CTTCCATTACCCCGAGAAAGCCGGTTACGTTGTGGGTGACCTTGGAGCCGCAGCCATAGTGCTCATTATCCACTGTGGAGAAGTAATACTCGAGACTGATACCGGCGCCTACCGCTCCGTTGATCAATAGATGACGTTCGAGTATCTCATCGCTCGGGTCCTGAGAAGCATCGTAGGAGATGAGGAAGGCCCGACGGTCGAAAAACGCGCCGCGACTGATGGAGCGTCGGCCGAAAAAGGCACAGGCGTTGGTGGCATGACCCAGTTCAGGCCTTACCTGTGAAAAGTCGAGGGAACGCCCTAGGACATGGTTGAAGGCCTGTTGAGGATCCGGCTGCTGAGGCGCGGAGGCAAAACGGCGGCATCGCTCTTGGGCATGCAGATGGCAGGCCTGTTCACAGGCCTTTGCCAACTTCTGTTGAGCCTGTCGCAACTCAGCAGGCAGCAGGTCGAGATCGTACCAGTCTATGACTTCGCCGCAGGTATCGTGCTCGGCACTGATGAACCAGCTGTCCTGGGGGATGTCAATCCCCCGTTCTGCCAGGATCGATCTGACCTCCGGCCGGTTGGCCATGCTTGCCACAAGGCGTGCATTGGGTCCACTGAAACGTCCGGAACAAGCTCCGCAGTTGTAGGCCGATGTATGGGGATTGTTCTGGTTATGCGAGCCATGACCGACAACGGCAACCAGTGGGGCGAAGCCGCTGAGCAATCCGATACTGTTGAGCATGGCCTGAACACAATCCGCCTGCTCGTTATCTGTGAAGCCCAAGCGGGGTGACTCGATGGTTGCCTCAGGGCTATCGTTCGGTGCGTTGTAATCGATTCGGGTCGTTACCGGTTTTTCAAACTGCCGTTGAAAATGACTAAGCAGTTGTCCAAAGGGCCTTGGAGCCAGAATCTTTCCGATCAATATACCCAGGGTGGCGGGTGCGGCTAGAGCCGTCAATAATCCGGGGAGGAGTATTCCACGGCGGGTGTTTTGCAACAGCATTTGTTGCGTTTTTTTCAATAATCGGTGACGCTGTTGATGCAGTCTACCTTGATCAGGATCATCCTCCGCGGATCGCTCCTGAACCTCATGGACCGGGATGACAGGGGCAGGGATGACCGGTGCTTGAGGGCTGGCGCAGTTGTCATCCAGACCGCGCCAGTTATGCGGTACGTTGAAGTGTGCCGCAGTCCCCAGGGTCTCCACCTCGGGGTAGATCTCCTCGAGATGCCGGCGGGTACCCTCCTCACGGTCATCCATGCAGAAGATCAGCTGCGCCGCGGGTCGCTCTTCTCGATCCGGCCAGGCACCCCGCCCCCGGTTTTTTGCCAGGGCGTTGAGGATCTGGTCACGATAGTGTTTTTCATAGGTACCTAACCAGATATAACCTAAGCGGTCTTCATCGAGCGCATCCACTGTGTGAAAAATTTCCTGGATCTGCTCATAGCTGAGACTGCGCACCTCAGCGCCGCACCAACCGAGTTGCTGCATCAGCTGGAACAGGGGCCAGGCACCCTGGCATAGTGTCGGTTGAGTGCTGTTCTCGAAACCGCCGCTGCTTTGACGCCAGGTCCAGATCAACTGGGCAAGATGGTGCCAGCGTGCTGAATTATCACTCCCATCCCTGTTGGCCGGCTCATTCACGGCCCGCTGGGCGCGGCTGGCCAGGTATTCCGGTAATCGGCTGTTGAAGAGTGCCTCGCGGACGGTGAATTCATCGGCCTGATGGTGAAAATACCAGCGCAACATGTCGATGCTGGATTCGATATTGAAAAGGCGCGCGCAGAGATTGTGGGCGTAGATTCTCTCCAATACCAGCCGCACAGCGAGATAATCGAGCATGTCGACACGGGCACAGAGTGATTCGTAGTCAGGGTGATTGTGTCGCCAGAGAACCATCCCCGACCACCCGGGTAGTTCCAATGCCAGCCGCTCAAGGTAACCGCTCCACCTGTCCCGTTGCAATCCCATTCGGTGCAGTTCGCTGATGATGGTCTCTAACGGATCGTTCAGAAGCAATTCGAGATGTTGTTGCCACCCCTCGATATTGCGCAATCGCCAGTCGAAGTCCTGTTTCACCCGGTCACTCCAATAACGATAAAAGCCATCGTTTTGGGACTCGGGACGCCAGCCCGCCACACCCTGATCGAGAAAAATCGAGAGGTCTCTGATCAACTGGGGGCGTATATCATCCAGCAGGTCATGACCGGTTAAGACCAACAAAAGATCCCTCATGGTCATGTCACGGCCCAAGCGTTCGAGCAGCATGCCTAAACGGTTACTGGCGGTCTGTTGCATCAGTTGAGTGGTTGTACTGGGGGTACCCTCCTTACTATTTGCCACCTCGAGCATCTCATGCAGCAGGGTTTCGGCTTGTTCTGGCGCTAAATCGAGTAATTCTTCCGGGTGTGTGGCGTCGTGTTCCAGATGCAGCACCTGGAGACAGGCATCCCAGAGATCGCGGACCGTACTCGATTCCGTAGTCACGCCGCTTTTTTGGGCGTTGCTCAAGAGACGCTGTCGGCTCGTTTTGGGCAGATCGGTTCTCAGTCGCTCAAGGAGACGATTCTCCTCGATCTGCCAGTTGAGTTGACAGGCTGATACAGGCTCATAAGGCATGGTCATCACCGCAACGATGATGTCGCCGCGGCTGATTGAGCCACTGGCTGTATCTACCAAGAGGGTATCCGGTTCCAGGTCTTGCTCTTGCTTGACACAACTCAGCAAGTCATCGTGGGTGATACGACCCTGTTGATAGTAGTCACGGTATTTTTCCAGCGGCAAAAAGCCACGCGCACCGGTGATGCGACGGGCGTTTGCAAGGGCCTCCCGGAAGGGAAGGTGCTGAAAGCCATGCAGGGTATTATGGTGAACGAAGTCGCGGATCGGCGCCTGGCTGGGAAGCAGATGCTGTAGGTGTTCAATCACCCCTCTGATCTGCTCCCTGATATCGCTGCTCTTGTTGTGGTGATCAGCCATACATAGACACCCTTAAAGTGTGAACAGGCTCGAGAGTTGGATAGCCGAGGCATTCACCAGGTTGAGTATCGGGCTTGGCATGAAACCAAGCAGCAGTGTCGCTGCCGCCAGGGTGCCAGCCGCCAGTAGTTCGGTTGGGCGCAGATCATCCACATTCTGCATGCCGGGGCGAACCGGCCCGGTAAACAGCTGACTGATGGTGCGCACGGCATAGGCGGCACTGAGCAGTACACCGATAGTCAGCAGGGCGGCGACCCATCCCCAACGGGCGAATCCGCCAATCAAGGCGTTGAGTTCTGCAACGAATCCGGCGGTGCCAGGGAGTGAGACAGCGGCGATAAAGGCGAGGGTGGTGAAAAATGCGAACCTCGGCATCACCCTGACCAGAGAGCTATAGTCGGTTATCTCACGGGTGTGGGTTCGTTCATAGAGTAGGCCGATTAAAAGAAAAAGTGAACCCGCCACCAGGCCATGGGCGACCATCTGCATCAAGGCGCCATGCAGACCGGCCAGGTTGAGTGCCGCGATACCAAGCAACACAACCCCCATATGACTGACGGATGAGTAGGCGATCATCGCCTTCAGGTCACTGTGACGCCAGGCCAGGAGACCGCCGTAGATCAGGCTGACAAAGGCGAGGGTAGCGAGGATGTCTTGCAGTGCAAGGACAGCATCGGGCAACATACCCGCCGCACGGATCAGTCCGTATGAACCCATTTTCAACAAGATACCCGAAAGGAGTATGGAGATCGGACTCGGTGCTTCGACATGGGCGAGGGGCAGCCAGCCGTGGAGGGGAAAGATAGGCATCTTTACCCCGAAACCAACCAGAAAGCCGAGAAAGATTAATATTTGCGTGTGTTGAGGCAGGGTGCGTCCACTTTCGGCCATGGCGGACATGGAGAAGCTGTGGCCAGGTACTGCATCGAACAGCACCAACAGACTGATCAGCATGAAGACCGACCCCCCCATGGTGTAGAGGACAAAATTCAGCGCTGCGCTATGCCTGTTTTTACCTCCCCAACGGTCGATGAGGAAGAACAGTGGGATCAGGGTCAATTCCCAAAATACATAAAACAGCGACCAGTCTTGGGCCATGAAGACACCGAGCATCGCCGACTCCAACAGGAGCACCAGTATATAGTAGCCCTTGACGCGCTCGCGGATCACGCTAGAGGCGAGAAGTGCCACCAGGCTCAACAGGGTGGCCAACAGTACCATGGGATAGGAGAAGCCATCGAGACCCAGGGCAAAAGAGGTGCCGAGACGGGTATGCCACTCTGTCTGGTGAAAAAACTGCAAGCCCGCCTGGTTGTAATCGAAGCCACCGATATAGACCCATGAGAGGGCGAAGGTGGCGGCCGATGCAAACAGCGCGGTTGTACGTATGGCCCTGCTCGCATGACCTGGCAGAAAAGTGATAGCGAGTGCGCCGACAAAGGGTGTCAGGAGAAGATAACTCAGATCAGGCATGACACTCGACACACCCAGCTCCTATATCCTTGTTGGAACTGGCTGCTGTGTCATCCCCTTACTCCTTGCTGGTTATCGGTGAGCGCAGGGGACAATTCTCTCTGTCATAGGAGTCACCCAGTTGATTCCAGACATAGGTCAGTGCCAGGCCGATTCGGGAGTAGAAGATATCGTCACCCATTTTCTCCTTCAATCCGGTACGTCGTATGGTATCCATGAACTGTTTTTTCATGCGTGCGATGACCAGGGTAATGCCCTGTGCCTGTAAGCGTTCCCACAAGTGGTGCAGTACCTCCTCTCCGGTGGCATCGATCTGATTGATCCCTTCACCGTCCAGGATGATGTATTTCAACTCCGGATTGGCGGCAACCACTCCGAGCATCTTGGTCTCGAAATAGCCGGCGCTGGCGAAATAGAGTGAACCGTCGAAACGTACCACGGAGATGATCGGGCTGGTCGGCAGATGACGTACGCGAATATCGCGCATGGTGCCGTCTTTATAGCGGGAGAGCTGGGCGAAGCGAGGCCGCATGGTGCGCCACAGGAAGAGCCCCAGGGAGAGGAGAACACCGACAATGATGCCCTTGTCGAGATGGGGTGCGAATGCCAGGGTCAGGACAAAGGTTATCACCGAGACGATAGCGTCGTGGGGTTGCGCCTTCCAGGCATGAATGATC
>JASFJX010000328.1:0-5119 GCA_050119385.1 Candidatus Thiodiazotropha sp.
GATCCTCGAGCCGAGTTGATCAGACGACTGCAGGAGTACGAACGCTACAAGCAGGCCGCGGAAGACCTGGACGGACTTGAACATATGACCCGGGATACCTTCCAGGGACATGCAGAACTAGTTGAGCGCCATGTGGAACAGCAAGAACCCGATGTTGACTTACGGGAGATCCTGCTGGCGTTAAAGGATGTGATGACTCGGGCGGATATGTTCAGTAGTCACCGTGTGGAAAAGGAGCCACTCTCGGTCAGGGAAAAGATGTCCCATGTATTGCAGGCCGTGCATGGCAAGGACTTTCTCCCGTTTACAGAACTGTTCGATATTACCGAGGGTCGTCTTGGCGTGGTAGTGACCTTTCTTGCCATCCTGGAGCTGATGAAGGCCTCACTACTCGAACTGGTACAGACCGATGACTTTGCCCCCATTCACGTGAAAGCGAAAATAGCCTGACATGACAGATGAAGATAGATTGAAACAGATCGTTGAAGCGGCCCTCTTGGCAGCGGGGCGTCCGCTTAGCCTGGATCAGCTGCAAGCGCTGTTTCCCGAGCGCGAGGAGCCTGACAAGAAGCAGCTGAGAGAGGTGTTGGACGGACTGAGCGAAGATTACCAGGGCAGAGGCATAGAGATCACAGAGGTTGGTAGCGGATTTCGTATCCAGGTGCGGGCCGAGTTCTCACCCTGGGTATCGAAACTGTGGGCTGAACGCCCCCCCAAATACTCCCGCGCCTTGTTGGAGACACTCGCACTGATCGCCTATCGGCAACCTATCACCCGAGGTGAAATCGAGGACGTGCGCGGTGTCTCGGTCAGTACTAACATTATCAAGACCCTTACCGAACGGGAGTGGGTCAGAGTCGTAGGTCATCGGGACGTGCCTGGTAAGCCAGCCCTCTATGCTACCACCAAGGAGTTTCTCGACTACTTCAATCTGCAAAGCCTGAACGAGCTGCCTACCCTGGCTGAAATACGTGATCTCGACTCCATCAATCGTGAGCTTGAGTTGGTAGACCCTGAAATGCAGAAAGCCCAGGGGGACAGCCAGGCTGATCAGGAAACGGATGAGGCGACAAGCACAACTGAACCGGATGAACCGGTTGATGAGATGGATTCCATAGAAGCTGAAGATACCATACCCCTCATGGAGGAGGCGTCTGAGGAGTCCCTGCCCGAGAAGCCCCAGTCCGAGGAGCCCATGAATCAGACAGATTCTGAGGATGAACCGCTCTCCAAACCCGCTACCCATGAATCAGAGTAAAGAAAGAGCTGGCGAACGCCTGCAAAAGGTCCTTGCCAATGCCGGCATGGGTTCACGCCGTCAAATAGAGGGGTGGATCGTCGAGGGCCGTGTGGAGGTCAATGGTGTTGCTGCCGAATTGGGGCAGCGGGTCAACCCGGACGATGTCATATTCGTGGATGGAAAGCGGGTGGCAAAGCGTCTGCTCGAGGCGCCTGTCAGGGAGGTCATCGTCTACAACAAGCCGGAGGGCGAGTTGGTGACACGCAAGGATCCCGAGGGTCGTCACACTGTTTTCGAGCGCATGCCGAAGCTTAAGCATGGGCGATGGATACCTGTGGGTCGCCTGGATATCAACTCCTCCGGCCTATTGTTGCTGACAACGGATGGTGAACTGGCCAATCAACTGATGCACCCAAGCCGGCAAGTAGAACGGGAGTACGCCGTCAGGGTGATGGGTGAGGTTACCGAGGAACAGTTGAAGACCCTCACCCATGGTGTCGAACTGGAGGATGGGCCGGCTCGCTTTGAGGAGATCGTCGAATCGGGTGGTGAGGGCATCAATCGCTGGTTCCATGTGGTGATCATGGAGGGGCGTCAGCGCGAAGTCAGACGGATGTGGGAAGCGGTCGGCGCCCGGGTCAGTCGCCTCAAGCGCGTGCGCTATGGCAGCGTGATCTTGGAGAGTGCACTCAAAGTAGGGCGCTGGCGCTATCTCACAGAGCAAGAGGTCAATGATCTGCTCATCAACATGGGCCATAGTGTTGCCAAGCCGAGTAAATCCCATCGAGGTAAATCCCCGCAGCGCGAACAAAAGGGTCGGAAAGGTAGCAAGCCGGGGAAATCACAGCAGGCAAAGGGAACAAAAAAAGCCAGGCCAGGGCGGAAAAAAGTGTCTGGCAAACCATCCGCTGCTGGGACTGATACTATATGGAAAGGCAAGCGGGACGGCAAAAGAAGATCGCGGTAGAGCTTTCATCTACACGCCTGATGAGGATCTATCAGCAACTGCTGGATCGTTACGGTGCGCAACACTGGTGGCCGGCGGAAACCCCATTCGAGGTGATGGTGGGAGCTGTTCTGACGCAGAACACCGCCTGGTCGAATGTAGAAAAGGCGATCGATAATCTCAAGGCATTGGATCGACTCAGTCTTGAGGCACTCCTTGCGATGCCAAGTGATAGCCTGGCAACACAGATTCGTCCAGCCGGATACTTCAATATCAAGGCAAAAAGGCTGCTGAGTCTGTGCCATTTCCTGCAACAGAATCCCGCTCTGGAAGGGGTGGATACCGATACCTTACGACAGCGGCTATTATCAGTTCACGGTATCGGACCGGAGACAGCGGATGACATTCTACTCTACGCCTTCAATCGAGCGGTTTTTGTCATCGATGCCTACACCAGGCGTTTGTTCAGCCGTTTGGGATTGATAGGGCATGATTATGGCTACGAGACACTGCGCGCCGGATTCGAGGCAGCGTTACAGTGTGATGCAGGGCTTTTTAATGAATACCATGCATTGATCGTGGTTCATGCGAAGGCTCACTGCAGAAAAAAACCGCTCTGTACAGGTTGTCCTTTGGTTGAACTTTGTGCTTTCGGCGTGAATTAACAGGCCAGTGGGCTCTCAGCTGTGTAGACCTGATTACGTCCATTCTCCTTGGCCTGATAGAGCGCCCCATCCGCCCGTTCGAACAGGCTCTTTGGGGTATCTTGCTTAACCATAGCGCTGACGCCCACACTGAGGGTAATAGTCACGCCCTGAAGAGATTTGATGCGTAATCTCTCTACATTGTTGCGTATACGCTTTGCCAAGAGCTGGGCGCCTACGATATTGGTATCGTTCAACACGACGACGAACTCTTCTCCGCCATATCGATAGAGGGCATCACTCGAGCGAATGGTATGTTCCACTGTTGCGGCGATCTCTTTCAACACCAGGTCACCCACTGCATGACCATATTGGTCATTGATCTTCTTGAAAAAGTCTACATCCAGCACCAGCAGGGAGAGATTGCCCTGTTTGCGCCGGTTGAATTCAATATCACGACTGAAGTTTTCATCAAATGCGCTACGGTTTTTCACGCCGGTCAGAGAGTCGATGAAGGCAGACTGAATGGCGGCCCGATAGAGCAATGCATTGCGTAGTGGATAGAGCAGGGCGGCAAGCAGGTTTTCCATCTGTTCGATCTCACGCTTTTTGTATCGACTGGTACGGCTGATGGTGATATGGCCGAGTGGGGTGTCCATGATATTCAGGTTATACTCGAGCCTGTTCCTGCCTGATTCTTCACCAAACAGGATATCGATATCCTCATCCTTGTTGTGATAATTAAATGTGTCATATTGAAATTGTGTCTGCAGGGTATTTGCGAACAGCTCGATTACGGCATCCACCTCAAGCGTAGTCTGTAGCTTACCGCTCAGTTTCAAAACCATATCCAGAGTGTTCTCCATCACTGTTGATGGCTGGGACATCTGCAAGGGAGTACGTGCAGATGGATTCTGAGATGTGCTGTAGATGCTGCTCATAATAAAAAGCTCACTCAATACTAAATTCTGTTCATTTATATGCTAAGGTCGTGCCAATTGTGAAAATATCAATAAAATCAACAATAAATAGACAGTAAATCGGTTGTCCGCCAAAAAAACGACACCATTTTTAGTATCTGAGGCGTTATTCAGAGACTCTAATTCGACAATAAATTGTCACCTGTTCAATAAGACCATACTATTTATGAGGTGATAGGCACTCTTGATGCTCAATAACCTCTATTTCTACATACTCAGGTATATATAAAGGGAACAAAGATGCTGAAATTCACCGCGCTATTGATTCTACTGCTGCTTGTAGTAACTCAATTACAAGCCGCAGGGAGTGAGGATGGATTGGGACAAGGGCTAGTGAATCCGGGGTTTCATGACAAGCCGGCCTGGTTTAAAAACTCCTTTCTCGATCTTCGGGAGGATCTGCAGGAGGCGGCGGATGAAGGTAAGCGGCTGATTCTCTATTTTCATCAGGACGGTTGCCCCTATTGCGCCAAACTCCTGAATGAAAATTTCTCCATCAAGGAGATTGTCGATAAGACCCGGCAGAACTTTCAATTGGTCGCAATCAATATCTGGGGTGACAGGGAGGTAACCGGATTGTCGGGTGAGACGATCACCGAAAAGGCGTTCGCGGCGTCGATGAAGGTCATGTATACGCCCACCATGCTGTTTTTGGATGAGCAGGGGAGAAAGGTGTTGCGTGTTAACGGTTACTATGCCCCTCATCGCTTCATGGCGGCACTGGACTATGTTGCCGGCAGAGAGGAGCGTAATCTCTCCTTTCGGGACTATCTGGCAGGTATCAGTCCGGTGGCTTCCACAGGTAAGTTGCATCGAGAGCCAGGCTATCTGCAACCTCCCATGGATCTGAGGCGCCCCTCGGGTGACAGCAAAAGGCCTCTATTGGTGCTGATGGAGATGAAACAGTGCCCCCCCTGTGATGAACTGCATCAGGCCATCCTGTCACAGTCCGCGCTGCAGGAGAGTCTGCAGGGATTTGATATAGCCCTGGTGGATATCTGGTCCGCTGAGGCGTTGATCACCCCCGACGGCAAGCGCATGAAGGCGACAGAATGGGCTGAACGCCTGGGCATCCAGTACGCTCCCAGCATGCTTTTTTTCGACCCATCGGGCAGAGAGGTATTTCGCTCAGAGGCCTACCTGAAGACCTTTCATACCCATGCCGTAATAGACTACGTAGCCACAGGCAGCTATCGGGATCAGCCCAATTTCCAGCGTTTCGTACAGGCCAGGGCGGAGGAGATGCGTGAAAGAGGCAAGGTGGTCGATCTGATGAAATAGCCTCTAGGGTCCTTGATCTAATTCAATG
>JASFJX010000329.1:0-5115 GCA_050119385.1 Candidatus Thiodiazotropha sp.
GCGATAGCCTTGGCCACATCCTCGCTCCACTCGGTGTGATCGACCAGGTAACCGTTTGCGTCGGCCTCGATGGTTTTACCGTTTACTTCATAAGACATTGATCTCTCCTTAAAAACAGATACAACGGCGGGGTCTCTACCCCGTTTCTTAGTGGGATTGATTCTTTATATTGGGGCGGTATCTTAAACCTAAACAGTCTTGTGCGGAACAAACAAGCCGAAACCGCGGCTTCGATTGGGTCCGATGCCGTATTCCTGCAGTGTGACTGCATCGTCCAGGGATAATCCAGCGACCATCAGACTGCGGCTAAAGACGGCCGCTTGGGGGCTGGCGAAACTGGCCCCTTTACCGCAAAGAACCTTTTTGAATCGCAGGTTGAGAGACTGTAGTGATTCGACCGCGGATTGCAGGAACACCTCTTCACTCTGCTCTGACTCGCAAGCCAGGTGACGGCAGTAGAGGGTCGTGGTCATGGCGAGAAATCGACTATGTGGTTGACCGATCGCCATGCTGAATCCATCGATATCCAGGGTTTTGCCACTCAGACCAGCGGCATCATCGAGCCGCTCTTTCGGTAATCTCAGGATCAGGGGTGTGCGGCGTGAGAGATAGAGGGTTTCACCACTATCGCTTGGGCGTTCCCAACCATTACCGGATTCAGCGCCGTGTATCAGGTGCAGACCTGCCATGGGCTCTTCAGGAAACCAAGGTAGCTCTCTATGGATCGCATCCGAGAGAGACCAGGCGTGGTCGACCGGCAGTGAGGGACATTTGATCTTGAATATCAGATCCACCACATTATCCGGTACCACAAACTGTTCTTCATCCTGCTCTTCCTGCCAGAATGTTGCATTCATGTCGCTATTCCTCATCAGCAGGGATTTTCGCCCGGAGGGCATCCCTATCGAACCACCAGTCATTCTCAACGATGATCTCGAGTACCTTGGCCAGCCTGGGCAGAAACTTAGCCGGATCATCCAACTCCATACGTTCGACCCAGAAATCGAAGATCTCCTGCTCCTCCACTTGACTATGGCGCCTGGCGACCTGGCCCAATAACTGGTTGGTGAAGAACTTGAGCTCTTCCCTTTGCTGTGCCTGAGCGCGGATGTCGACCAGGTAACAGGCGGTGACCGCAGCGACTGCAGCGCCGTCTGAGTTATCCGGGGTTTCATCGATGAGGTGCTGCAGCATGGCCACGCTCAGTTCAGGATCGATAGGGAAGGTCACACCCAGCCAGATGCCGTGAGCCAGGGCCTTGATCGCATCAGCCTGCTGCGATTGATAGAGGATGTCGCAGGCTTCCACTGCCCTTAGCCACAGCGCCTCGTGCAGGGCCTGATCCAACACGGCTTTACCGATCTCCCAGGCCTCCTGCTGCTTGTCCAGGTCGAGTAGGATATAGGCGCTTTCGAGTTGCAGTTCAAAACGTTTGTCAGGGGAGGCGTCTTCAGGCAGGGCAGAGAGCGCTTCACGTTTCTCGTCGAGTTTGAGCTGCAGCAGCTTGCTCGACTTGACCGCGTCTTCCGAACACTCGTTATCACCGATAAAGGCTTCAGATTCTAGGTATTTCACAATAATCTTCTCGGATTGTCACAACACACTGGTTGGCGGCCTCAGGTAAAATTTGCTTCAAGGCGGTCTTCCCAGTTGTCGGGGGTGTCGGAGAAAGGGGGTTTGACGTCGATGCGAAAAAACATCTCACTCTTCGAGCGCTCTTTCACCACCTCCAGCAGTTTGCCGAAACTGTCGACCTCTGGGTGTTGCATCATTAATTCACTCAAATACAGCATTTTCAACTCAATCCATAGGTTCTGGTGATTGCCGATATAAAATCTCAGTAAAACACTTGGTTATTAATATTGAACAACATGTGCGCTGATTGATCAAGGGTTCTTTTTAGCCAAGTTTATCGGCAAAACCTACCCGGATGAAAGTATGGGAATGTTTTGTATATTAGAAATGAATTAAAGACTTTAAGTTATTGTTATTGTGTTATTTATTTTGGAGTATTTTGTGCTTTTACACCCCAATTTCCATGCAAACCTATCCCAAAAGGGATAGTTTTAAATCCTCTTCCCCCCCCATCGGAAGGATATTTGTCTGCATTAGAGAATTCTAAACTTTCGATCCAGATAGAAACAGGCCGGTTGCCTGTGACGGTTTCGGATCGCAGGTCGGTGGCCGGTTATCTTTGCCAGAGGTTTTTGGCGCAGCTAAAACATCAGGCACAGTTGTCAGCATAAGACCTGAACAAACGACCATTGGGAGAAAGAGTGATGGCAAAACAGATGCATGATACCCCCATGCTTGATCAGCTGGAGAGCGGCCCCTGGCCCTCCTTTGTCACCGGCCTCAAGCGCCTCGCCAAAGACAACGATATGATGGTTGACCTGCTGGGTCAGCTCGAGACCTCATACGAGACACGTAAAGGTTACTGGAAGGGCGGTACCGTTGGCGTGCTCGGTTATGGTGGCGGTATCATTCCCCGTTTCACCGAACTCAAGGGTGACGACGGTAAGGCCCTGTTCCCCGCAGCGGCCGAGTTCCACACACTCCGTGTCATGCCCCCTCCAGGCATGCACTATGACACCAATACGATTCGCAAATTCTGTGATATCTGGGAGAAGTATGGTTCTGGGCTGATCGCCTTCCACGGTCAGTCTGGCGACATCATGTTCCAGGGTTGTACCACAAACAATGTCCAGCCGGCCTTTGACGCGATCAACGAGATGGGGTTCGATCTCGGTGGCGCCGGCCCCGCTGTGCGTACCGGCATGTCCTGCGTAGGTGCCGCTCGCTGCGAGAACTCCTGTTTCGACGAGGGCCGTACCATGCGCATGCTGGTCAATAACGCCCTCGACGACATGCATCGTCCCGCACTGCCCTACAAGTTCAAATATAAAGTTTCCGGTTGCCCCAATGACTGCATGAACTCCGTGCAGCGTGCAGACCTGGCCACCATCGGCACCTGGCGCGACGATATGAAGGTCGATCAGGACGAGGTCAAGAAATTTGTCGCCGAGAAAGGCCGCAAATATGTTATCGACAATGTCATTACCCGTTGCCCGACCCAGGCCCTGTCCCTGAACGACGACGACACCCTGGGGGTGGACAACCCATCCTGTGTGCGTTGCATGCACTGCATCAACGTAATGAACAAGGCGCTCTCTCCCGGTGACGACAAGGGCGTTACCCTGCTTTGCGGTGGTAAACGTACCCTTAAGATCGGCGACCTGATGGGTACCGTAATCGTGCCTTTCCACAAGCTGGAGACCGACGAGGACTATGAGTGGCTGGAAGAGCTGGCAACCGAGATCCTCGACTTCTTCGCCGAGAATGCCCTTGAGCATGAACGTACCGGTGAGATGATCGAGCGTATCGGCCTGGTCAACTTCCTGGAAGGTGTCGGCCTCGAGATCGATCCGAATATGATCGAGCGTCCGCGTATGAATCCCTATGTCCGTACCGACGGTTGGGACGAGGAAGCGGCCAAGTGGGCTGAGAGAAAGGCCCAGTAACACCGGTCTAGCTATCAAGGGGGGCAACGGGTTCGCTCGATTGCCCCTTAAAACGAATCAATTACCCTATTTTTTTGGAGGTAGGTATGTCGGAACCTCGTATGCCGATCGAGAGTGGTGTCCCGGAGATGGAGCCCTACTTACACCCCGTCCTGAAGAAAAACTATGGCCAGTGGGCCTATCATGAGCGTCCGCGTCCGGGCGTACTGGTCCACGTTGCCAAGAGCGGCGACAGCATCTGGACCGTGCGCGCCGGTACCCAACGTCAGATGGATGTCTACACCATCCGCAAGTTGATGGATATCGCCGACGAGTTCGCCGAGGGCTATGTTCGCTTTACCATCCGCTCCAACATCGAGTACATGGTCAGCGAGGAGTCAAAGGTTCAGCCTTTGATCGACAAGCTGGAGTCCGAGGGCTTCCCCATCGGCGGTACCGGCCCCTCTGTCTCCATGATCTCCCACACCCAGGGCTGGTTGCATTGCGATATTCCAGGCACCGACGCTTCGGGTGCCGTGAAGGCGCTGATGGATGAGCTCTACGAAGAGTTCACTAAGGAAGAGATGCCCAACCGCGTGCGCATCACCACCTCCTGCTGCCAGATCAACTGTGGCGGCCAGGGTGATATCGCCATCAACATTCAGCACACCAAGCCGCCGAAGATTGACCACACCCAGGTTGCCAATGTCTGTGAGCGTCCTTCGGTGGTGGCTCGCTGCCCGGTGGCGGCTATTCGTCCCGCGATGGTCAATGGTAAGCCTTCATTGGAAGTGGATGAGAAGAAGTGTATTTGCTGCGGCGCCTGCTTCCCGCCCTGTCCGCCGATGCAGATCAATGATCCGGAGCACTCCAAGTTTGCAATCTGGGTGGGTGGTAAGAACTCCAACGCCCGTTCCAAGCCGACCTTCCACAAACTGGTTGCCGCCGGCGTGCCGAACAATCCGCCCCGCTGGCCCGAGGTCTCTAACATCGTCAAGCAGATCCTCTCGGCTTACAAGGAAGACGCCAAGGACTGGGAGCGTATCGGTGAATGGGCTGAGCGTATTGGCTGGCCGAAGTTCTTCGAAAAGACAGGCCTGCCGTTCACCAAGTATCACATCGATAACTGGCGTGGCAGCCGTAACAACCTGAATGCCTCTGCGCATATCCGCTTCTAAATTCGGTAACACGTAAAGGCAACAACAGGAAGGTCTACTGATGAAATTCGCGATTCAGGTTAATGAGGGTCCTTATCAGCATCAAGCGACGGACTCGGCATACCAGTTCACCAAGGCTGCACTGGAAGCAGGCCATGAAATCATGCGTGTCTTCTTCTATCACGATGGGGTCAATAACGGCACCAATCTGACAACGCCTCCGCAGGATGATCGGAACATCGTCAAACGTTGGTCCGAACTGGCTAAACAGCACGATCTCGATCTGGTGGTCTGTGTGGCTGCCGCCCAGCGGCGGGGTATCGTCGACGAGGGTGAGATGCAACGCAATGGTAAGGATGCGCAGAACATCGCTGATGGGTTCCGCATCTCCGGTCTCGGTCAATTGGTCGAGGCAGGCATTCAGTCGGAACGTCTTGTGGTATTCGGTGATTGAACAT
>JASFJX010000330.1:0-5100 GCA_050119385.1 Candidatus Thiodiazotropha sp.
CGGATCTACCTGGGCGAGATACGGCACAAGGAAAAGTGGTACCCGGGTGAGCATCAGGCCATCATCGATCAGGACCTATGGGATAAGGCCCATGGCATCATGGCCAAAGCCCGGACCCGGCGTGCCGCTCATGGCCGACGACAAACGCCTGCACCTCTTAAGGGGCTGCTCTATGGCCCCGACGGCAAGGCGATGACACCCACCCACACCAAGCGGGGCGACAAGCAGTACCGCTATTACATCACCCACACCGCCAACAAACGCGGCCATGAGACGTGTCCAATACGCATGGTGCGGGCCGGTGATATCGAGGGCATAGTCTTTGACCAGATCAAGACCTTTTTTAGAAACCCCGCCATGGTTGTCAGCACCTGGAAGGCGGCGGCCGCTATGGATGACAGTATTACTGAAGAGGAGGTACGCGAAGGACTCCAATCCATCGAGGCGGTCTGGGATCACCTCTACCACAAGGAACAGGCCCGGCTGTTGCAACTTTTTATTGAAAGGATTCGGGTGGCGCCCGAGGGCGTCCACATCGACATACGGACCAATGGCATCAACAGCCTGGTGCTGGACCTCAAGGCCGCGGTCCGAAAAACCAAGGAGATGGGCACATGAAACCCAGCATCAATCTGAGCCACGACGGCAGGCTGATCCAGATCTTCATCCCCGCCCAACTTGGACGCCGGTCCGGCCGCAAGGCAATCCTCTCGCCCACCGGCCAACCGGTGAATCTCGATCGCGACATGGAAGCGGATGTTAGGTTGATCAACGCCCTGGTCCGGGCCCATCGCTGGAACGGCTGGCTGACGCAAGGCCGCTACCGCGACGTCAAGGAGATCGCCACCCAGGAGGGGATCACCAGCCCCAGCTACGCGTCGCGTATCCTTCGTCTGGTCCTGCTCGCACCCGACATTCAGGAGGCGATACTCGATAGCGCCCACCCGGCAACCCTCACCTTGGCCGATTTCATGGATCCATTTCCACATCTCTGGGCGTTGCAGCGGAAGCGATTTGGTTTTTGAAACCCTCCTCTCACACCAAGTGTTGAACCTAAAAAAATCAGTTGACCGCTCCATTCTGCTACTTATTTGTTGTTCTTATAGAAAAAGTGTCCGATAAGCATACTCACCCACTGGGTGAGTCACGCTACATGTGGCTCCGATACGGGCATCCCAGGGGGAAAAAATAGCTGCACTTATGACATCGTTAGGCGAGGCTTTCCTATACGGAACAACCCAGCTGTTGGGTATTTCACACGCCATCTATACTCTCCATTAAGCGTACCGGCTGTTCGCGAGGATTATCGGGACCGATATTTGATAGCAAACAAAACGCTGACCGAATCTCCAACTCATTGATATTTCACGTGTTATATAAGCGTACCGACCCCTGGGGTAGGTACGCACTCTGTGGGTGAAATCGTTGAACGAACCGGCACCTCCCAGAGCAATATCTCTCAACATCTCGAGCAGTTGCGAAACAAAAACATCGTGGTATCGCGCAAAGAGGCTAACCGCATCTACTACCGCATCCGCAACCACCAGTTGTTGGAACTCATCGGCATTATGCGCAATGTACTCTGCCCGGCCAATCTGGACGACCGTTAACCAAGATAGAGAGCGATAATAACAACGATGAACGACCGCATTATCGACCTGGAGAGCCGGCTGGCTTTTCAGGAACAGGCCATACATACCCTCAGTGAAACCCTGATTGAGCAGCAGCGCACCATCGACTCGCTCAGGAACACCGTCGAGGCGCTGCGACAACGCATGCAAGTGCTGGTCCCTTCGCCGCTGCAGCCGGGGGAGACGGAACCCCCACCACCGCATTATTGATTTACACATCCCTAAAGTGGACCTTGACACAATATTCGGTGCGCCAATAACCCACACCTGATCGACGCCATTGCAAGCATACTCTGCCGCAACAACAGAAGGGCTGGATACACCGGCAAAAGCCAGCTGTAAAAAGACGGTGGGGAATAGAACACCCCTCCGTCCTTGTGAAAAATTACGGTTCCCAATAAAACGAAGTATCCACATGGGTGCCACTGACAGCACTGTCACCTGTATGCAGTCGTCTGCGTACATGCAATTTCACAATGTAGGTGCACTTGGCCATTGTGAGAAAATCGTTGATTTTAATACCGCTGCTATTGTTTATATGATCAAGCGAAGTATTGGTATTATTAACCAAAGGTATGGGAGCCGCTGATAGACTGGTGGCAGTTAAATCACTGTTCTTTCTAGCCGTCACACTGACATCATCCAGATGGGGATGCGATACTGTATACACCGCATGCACGTCTCCTGATAAGGGCGTGCAAGCTCCTGCAACCAAATGCTCCTTCATAGCTAGTTTCATGAATGCCTTGTTGTTATTAACCACCATACAATTGAGCGTCATACCATCACCAGGCAACACGATATATGTGTTGGTGGATTTATCAACCACCTCCCGGGTCTCAAACCGTATGGCCATTTTCTGAATAGGCAGGCGATCCGCGACAGGAACAGCTTCACCAGGTCCGGCTACAGCGTCAGGAATGTCTGCATGCTCAATATAGTTTGCCGTATTAATTGCAATCATGCCGTCCAGATCTACCCATTGCCACAAACCCGGAATCGACAAATCCAGAGGATCAAGTGTCGGATCGTCAATAAATGTCCGTTCAATGGATTTGTTAACATCCAACCAGCCATCGGCATCCAGATCGGACAGCTCTGCATATATGTTGACAATTGTAAAGGTTGGCGAAAAGCGCCACATTTGACCAATCCTGGTCTTTACAAATAGATTTGTTGTCGCGCCAGCCCCAACTACGGATGTAAATTTAGTTTCCGACAAATAAGGCATACCATTGTCATCAGTGTCAAGACTAACCAAAAAACGATACTCGATCGGATTTCCATTCGAAAACCTCAATGACTGACCCGTCATTCGAGTAACCCCTGTGAATGCATACTTCATTGAGCCTGCGTACCCCTGAGCATCGAAATCATTAAGATCTGATGTGTCGGGAATAGTAAACTGCGTACCGATACCAGTCCACGCACTGTCCGCAATCTCTATTGGTGGTTTTTCAATAGCGACACAGAGCTTGGTGCAAAAGCAGTTGGGAACATTTTCTCTGTCTGCTTTACGCCCCCTGGATGGTGGCTCATTCAATAGCTCTACAGTATTGCCATCCGCATCTACACCCTCAATCCTAAAATAGACATCAGGGCCACCAGTCCATTCTATGTTAATGAAGGGAGAAAATGGCGTACGATCGAATTTTGAAATATCGTAATAGATCTTAAACCTGCCATTGCTGTCTGTAACGTCAGACCCAAGATAATCATCTTGAATCCAATCTACATCAAATGCTTTTACAGTAACATTACCGACTGGACTGACCGGCTTAGCACAGGTATTAACTTGTCCGCAAATCACCCAAACGCCATGTTTTCTAAGATATGTGCACCATAGACTTGTTGCCAGTTTAAAGTCGGCATGGTGAGTGAAATATTGCTCCGATGGATCCCAGTTAGGTTTGTAATAGGCCAGACGAAAGTACTCAGGGCAATCCATCTCTTTGTCAACACCAACAAGACGATTGAGTGTAATTACAACTTCAATACACTCTCCCTGATAATCGTTTTTTTCAGGATCAATAACAACTTCTAGTTTTCCTTTATCATTCGTTTTACCTACCGCTAACAGATCGGCTTGCATCCCCTCTAATTCATTTTCCGATAGCTGTTTAAAAGCCTTCTTTATATTAGGATGCTCAGGGCACTCCTTCTCTTTGCTTCGATAAAGGGTCACTTTTATATTTGCTAAATTTTCCAAACACTCTTCACAGATACGCCCTGCAAAATGCGCTCTATATTGATACGAATTCAACATGATAAGACTCCTTCCCTGTTTACATCAGATATTACAATACCGGCGATCTAACAAACAGATTCCAGAGCAGACGCGCTCTCTATACAATAAGTCTAGTGTGGTGTCCTATACTGTTTGACGATTTCAGCAATCAGTCGAATAATGGCTTTTCTTAAAAAAATCAAACGTTATTAAAGTAATTAGTGAATAATTAGTAAAATATTTCCTCTGAATGATACCCTTATCCAGAATTGTGGCAACCACCAAGGTATGCAATTACTAATTCTCTATCCACACTCGTTCTCGCCGAGCATCAGTGAAAAGTAAAAACTTATTACCTGTTCAAGTCTAGTGAATAATACCATCCAATGAATAAAAAACCGTACGTCAGCAAGCGTTGGTACCATTGCCACTGTAGCCCGGGGGAGACGCTCCCTCGCCACCCCACTAATATCCCGGCTATTTTTCCTGGTTAGCTCCTTTGCTGCACATTGAATCTACGCACTGCCGATGAATCGGAGATGACATTTGGCAGCACGGAACCATTAGCCGGATCATGCATCGCCCTGACACTCCACCTGTATTCGCCAATGCGTAGATTTCTCAGTCTTTGTTTAGGCTGTAAACGAACTTCGCGCCAGCGGTTGTTGGTACCCGGCCCGCGATATCTGACCAGGTAACCATTGGCACCGGTCTCCCGGCTCCAATTCAGCGCCGGACTGTTGCCTGAACGGTTAGCCGTAACCTCTGTCGCATTATTGGTCGTAAGCAACCGTGGGGCATCTATACTCGCCGGCACCGAACTGTCACGGGTAAAGTTGAAACTCAGCGTGCGGGGTCGGCGGCCATTGTTGACTCCGTGCGTTGTTTGTTGAATCAGACTGACCCGGTAGGACCCATTTTCATTTCTGGTGCTGGTGACATAAAACTCCCGCAAGTGGCCTTTGGTGGCTGCAACTACGAATGGCGAAGTGCGTGCTATGGTGCGCCCGTTTTCTGAGACAGTACAATTACAAGTATAGGAAAGATAACCGCCCCCCCCTAGATATCAAGGCAGAAAACTGATGGCAGGATGCACTGGAATCATCCGTCTATCCAGCCTCAATCTATTCAACACCCTGGATTTCCGGCTAAATCTACCCTCTTCCACTGCCTTTCTGGCCTTCCGGATTCATTCGCGCAATAGGCCACCAGGCAACCTTTCAATTCAGTTACCGTGGTGCG
>JASFJX010000331.1:0-5078 GCA_050119385.1 Candidatus Thiodiazotropha sp.
TCACCTGCTCTATAGACTCATCGGAGCGACGCATACCTTTGGCAATACGCCATAGATTGTCATTGGGCTGTACGGGACCATACTCCCTGGCACCACCCTCACTACTCATCGAGGAGGCTACCATTGCTGGTCGCGACTGACTAACCTGAGCTGTAGGCGCCACTGTCCTTGCTGGCGGTGTAACGGGTTGAGGTGCACGTTTCAGAGTGACCGGTGGATCGAGAAGAACCGTGTATTCACGGACCAACCTGCCTTTCGGCCAATTCACCTCGATGAGGAAATTCAGGAAAGGCTCCCGAATAACATTAGAGCTGGAGATCGCGATTACCGGCTTGCCGGCGGGGGTCAACGTCGGCTTGAACTTCAGGCCGGTCAGTAGAAAGGGTCTTTCCATGCCCGCTTTTTCAAAGGCCTCACGGGAGGCGAGCGAAACACGAACATCCTGCAGTTCTTCCTGGGGGACCGAAAGCAAATCGATATCGGCTTTAAAGGCTTGGTTGAGAGCAGAGCGGGGATGGATTTCACCCAACCCTAGAGCCAAAGCACCAACGGGTGATAGGGCTGTTGCAACAGCCACTGCCAGAGACAGCTTACGAATCATGCTTCCTCCTTGCCAGAAAACATAACCCACCGGACAAACTCATTCTGCAATGAAATATTCAAATTAGGGTCCCTGAACAGTCCTGATAGGTTTAGAATAAACTTAATAATTAGTCGCTAACTATAGCTGATAAATGATCTTTTTACCAAAACTTCAATGATCTTCACACTATTTTCTACAATACTATAGCGCTGTTAGCCGGCGACCACCCAAAGTGAGAAATAGATCGTGTTTTTCACATTGACTCAAGATCCCAGCTATGAAAAACCCTCTGCCATTAGCCTCTTCTGCTTTATCATGTTAAATAACGCCTCACCATGCGGTGGCCAGAAATACAAAACCCCGTCGTCAGCCAGTTGACTCAACAACGGGGTTAAAAACATACATCAGCGCAGGAACTCTGTCAGTGGTCATGCCTCCAGCAGAATCCTTAACATACGCCGAAGCGGTTCAGCCGCACCCCAAAGCAGTTGGTCACCGACCGTAAAGGCATTCAGATACTCATCACCCAGATTCATCTTTCTGAGCCGCCCCACGGGGACACTTAAACCTCCTGTGACCTGGGCGGGATTCAATTCCCGTATCGTTATATCCCGCTCATTTGGGATAATTTTCACCCAATCATTGGCACTTGCCAGTATCGACTCCACTTCGTCTATCGGCACTTCACTACGTAACTTTATGGTCAATGCCTGACTGTGGCAGCGCATTGATCCAATACGCACACAGGTACCGTCTATGGGTATAGGCTTATCGCTTCGACCGAGTATTTTGTTGGTTTCAACGAACCCCTTCCACTCCTCCTTGCTTTGGCCGTTTTCCAAGGCAACATCGATCCATGGAATGAGACTTCCAGCAAGGGCGGTTGTGAAATTCTCTGTCGGAAAACTCTCGCTGCGCAATGTCTCAGCCACCTGCCGGTCGATATCGAGGATAGCAGAGGCGGGATCAGCGAGATTATCTCTCACCGATGCCTCGATAGCACCCATCTGACTGATCAGTTCACGCATGTTGCGAGCACCCGCACCCGAGGCAGCCTGATATGTCATGGATGTTGCCCACTCCACGAGATCCTGCTGAAACAGTCCACCGAGAGCCATCAACATCAGACTCACGGTGCAATTGCCACCAATAAAATCTTTCACACCATTGCTCAGACCGTCACGAATAACGCCGTCATTCACGGGATCGAGCACGATCAGTGTATGGTCTTTCATGCGCAGACTGGACGCGGCATCGATCCAGTAGCCTTGCCAACCCGCCGAGCGCAGGCTGTCATAGACCTTGTTCGTATAGCTTCCGCCCTGGCAGGTGAGGATTGCATCCATCTGCATCAAGGCGTCAATATCGGCGGCATCCCGCAGTGGTGCCCGCTCTCTGCCAATATCCGGGCCAGGCTGACCGACTTGCGATGTGGTGAAGAAGACCGGCTCTTCAATAGCAGCGAAGTCATTCTCCTCACGCATGCGTCCCATTAATACGGAACCTACCATCCCGCGCCAACCAACAAATCCAATACGTTTCATGACCACCTAACCAAGAAAATTAATACAGTCACCCGCTACCTTTCCAGACAGTACCCACTTTTTCAAGCGAGGCATAGCTCAAAGTTTAACTGAATGCCGAAACCACGGCGTCACCCATGGATTCACAACTCACTTCAGTCATACCTTCCGACATGATATCAGGCGTGCGCAAACCGTCATCCAATACCTTATCAACTGCCCGCTCAATCCGATCGGCCATTGCCGGCTCATCGAGGCTGTAGCGCAACATCATAGCCACGGAGAGAATCGTCGCCAAGGGATTGGCTATACCCTTACCCGCTATATCCGGCGCAGATCCGTGAATCGGTTCATACATGCCTTTGCCCTGTTCATCCAGTGAGGCCGAGGGCAGCATGCCAATCGATCCTGTAAGCATCGCGGCACAATCGGATAGGATATCTCCAAACATATTGGTCGTCACCATTACATCGAACTGTTTTGGCCATTTCACCAATTGCATTGCAGCATTATCTACATACATGTGACTCAATTCCACATCCTCATAGGCCTCGCCGACCCGCGTCACGACCTCCCGCCACAACTCAGTGGATTCAAGCACATTGGCCTTGTCAACCGAACAGAGCTTGCTGCCCCTTTTTGTTGCGATATCGAAGGCAACCCGGGCGATACGTTCAATCTCCGATTCATTGTAGACAAGGGTGTTGAAGCCCTGACGTTCACCAGTATCCAACTCCCGAATCCCTCTCGGTTGGCCAAAGTAGATACCGCCCGTGAGTTCGCGCACGATCATGATGTTGAGGCCGGCAACGATCTCCGCCTTGAGGCTTGAAGCCGCCGCCAACTGAGGGTAGAGAATGGCGGGACGCAGATTGGCAAACAGGTTCAATTCGGATCTCAGCCCTAGCAAGCCTCTCTCCGGACGAATTGCGTAATCCAATGGTTCCCATTTAGGACCGCCTACAGCACCCAGCAGAATGGCATCCACCTCTTTAGCCAGATCAAGCGTGGCATCGGGCAACGGTCCGCCTGTAGCATCGATCGCGGCGCCCCCTACCAATGCCTCATCGAATTCGATATCCAAACCGAAATCATCCCGCAGTGTCGCTAAAACCTTGACAGCCTCTGTAACGATTTCAGGACCAATGCCATCACCTGGCAATACCAAAATGTTTTTACTCATCGTTTTACCTTGTAACCAATCACAATTGATAGGTTATATTAATATTTTTTTCAATAGGTTAATTGATATTATTAATGTTAAACAACAATAAAATATCTGCAACCGCTTTAGACATCCTCATTCAGCAAACAACCAAGGGGCCTCTAGCCGTCTGCGTGCCTCATAGGATTTGATATGGTCTATATACTGCAAGGTCAGACCAATATCATCCAATCCATTCAACAGGCAGTGTTTGCGAAATGCATCCACCTCGAATGGGATATTCCCATGACTTGTCGTCAGCAGCTGATCGGAGAGGTTCACTGTCATTTCCAAGGCCTCGTCCCTGGTAGCCAACAAAAAAAGCTCATCAATAACTTTCTCCTCCAAAATAATAGGAAGAAGGCCATTCTTAAAGCTATTATTGAAGAAAATATCGGCGAAACTCGGGGCCAAAATCACTTTAAATCCATAGTCCTCCAGGGCCCAAGGCGCATGTTCACGGGATGAGCCGCAACCGAAGTTTTCCCGTGCCAGAAGAATCTGGGCAGCTTGATAGCGAGGGTTATTCAGTACGAATTCAGGATTGAGTGGCCGTTTGCTGTTATCCATACCCGGCTCCCCATGATCCAGATAACGCCATTCGTCAAACAGATTGGGGCCAAAGCCTGACCGTTTGATCGATTTGAGAAACTGTTTCGGAATAATGGCGTCTGTATCCACATTGGATCTGTCCAGAGGGCAGACGATACCTGTAAATGTGTTGAATTTTTCCACTACTGTCTCCTCATTAATCCAAGAAACGATCTCAGCCATCAAGATCGGCAAGATCCACGAAGTGTCCCCTAACCGCGGCAGCAGCCGCCATCGCAGGACTCACTAGATGGGTGCGGCCTCCCTGCCCTTGCCTGCTCTCGAAATTTCTATTCGATGTGGAGGCGCAGCGCTCTCCCGGCAACAGGCGATCGGCATTCATGGCAAGACACATGGAACAACCGGGTTCACGCCACTCAAAACCGGCATCGATAAAGATGCGATGGAGCCCCTCCTGCTCTGCCTGGGCCTTCACCAGGCCTGACCCAGGCACGACCAGGGCAAGCTTGATGTTGTCTGCCACCTTGCGGCCCTGCGCAATTGCCGCCGCCGCACGTAGATCTTCAATCCTTGAGTTGGTGCAGGAACCGATAAAAACCTTGTCCAAAGCGATCTCGGTCATCGGTGTACCCGCTGCCAATCCCATGTAATCAAGGGCATGCTGCATCCCTTGCGCCTTGACACTGTCGGGCTCATTGGCCGGATCAGGCACAGATTGATCCACTGCCACCACCATCTCAGGGGATGTGCCCCAGGTAACCTGTGGTTTAATGGCCGCCGCATCCAGCGTCACCATATGATCAAACTCCGCACCCTCGTCACTGTGTAAGGTCCGCCAATAGGTTATGGCTTTTGTCCATGTATCACCACTGGGTGCATAGGGTCGTCCTTTGACATAATCGATGGTCTTATCGTCAACAGCCACAAAGCCAGCGCGTGCCCCAGCCTCGATGGCCATGTTACAGAGGGTAAGACGACCTTCTATGGAGAGTGCCTCGATTGCAGATCCGGCAAATTCGATCGCATAGCCCGTCCCTCCCGCGGTACCGATCTCGCCAATGATGGCCAGTACGATATCCTTTGCGCTAACGCCAGGCGCCAACTTACCCTCGACCCGTATCTGCATCGCCTTCGATTTCTTCTGGATCAGGCACTGGGTAGCGAGCACATGCTCAACCTCAGAGGTGCCTATCCCATGGGCCAGTGCACCCAATGC
>JASFJX010000332.1:0-5072 GCA_050119385.1 Candidatus Thiodiazotropha sp.
AGGCGGTGCCTCCCATTATCGATCAACTACGTAAACTTTCACCCTATTGGAGTGGCAATGGTCCGGTGGACGAGCCGGAAAAGGCCTTTGCTCCAAACTATGCTTGATTAACTGACTCCTCTCCGTTATTAGCGCAGCTGGGCGGCGAGGCCGGGATGAGGGCGCGTTTAGCGGTAGTCGGTTACACTTTGTACTTTGCTAATGCTTCAGTAATATCATTAAAATCCACTGGTTAATTTCTTTTTTAAGCGACCGGGTGAAATATTCAGGCTAGGTATCATATTTTGACCTTCCCTCTCAGAGGGCGACCGGTACCATCGATCGCCAGTTCGCTGATATGGGGCACGAATGAGTCATACTCATTTACCCCTTGCGATAGGAGGTGGTGAATGGAGACACTCGAGTAATCAGCAGATAGAGAATATATATATTGCGACAGCACAGGGTGAGGCGCAATCTCGATAAAGCAGTTATTACCTTCTTGCAAAGCCAATTTCATGGTTTCTGCAAACAATACGGGTTGCCGAATGTTGCAGGCCCAATAACCAGCATGCCACTCTGAACCATCGGTTTGCGCGCCGGTAACAGTTGAGTAGAGTTTAACCTTGGACTTAGACGGTATCAGAAAAAGCAACTCCGATGCGATCGGGTGAATTATCTCATCCATAATAGGACTGTTATAGGGCACTTCTGCTCTTAACAACTTTGAGAATATCTGTCTTTCCTGCAGTAGCTGATCGAGTTTTTTGATAGCCTCTGTATCACCTGACATGGTGACGCCTTTGCTATCGTTGATTTCGGCGATGGATACTCCTGGAATGTTGGCAAGTATTTTGACCGCTTCTTTGCGACTCAACCTTAGAAATCGATCACGCCAATTGGTAAACAGGTTGCCCGGTTTTCTGTTGCCTGACAATTAGCAAGGACCTGCAAAACGGCAAAGGAGCGCAAATTCGACGGAATAACTCAGCATGTTGAATGGATGTTGGACCATAGATGGACGTTGTCGGTGGGAGGTATGAGCCGTGCTTTCGCCTTGATATACGGGGGATGTTGCGTTTATTCTTCTTATACTCATACATCAATTCATGCATTTGAGCCACCTTGTTGTATTGAGTCCAGATTAGTTTGCGAAAAAATACTCTACTGGCTGGCGTCTTGGAGCCGATAGTTGACGTTCTGGTTTGCAGATAAATAATCTCTTACATCATATTTATCTGCCATAGCTGTGATAATCTGACGCGGTTTTTTTACATTCAGCCGGGAGTGGGCAAAGCTGATATTGTCCATTATCATTAAGTCGCTGGTTTGCCATTTGAATACGATGGCATGATTCCAAGCTGCACGTTGAATCTCTTCACATTCGGCACGGGAGAAGGGCGTGCCGTCCCCCAGTTTGATATGCAGAAAAGTGTTTCCTCGTTCATATTCTCGATGTACAAACCACTCCAATGCTTTGCGCATTAAGGGATTGTAACGATCCTGGAAGTGATGGAAATTGTAGATAAGCGACTCGGCATTAAACATGCTGATGCTGAGATATTTTTTACCGCGATCTGTGTCATGCAATACCGCAGGTAGATGAATCTTTGTGGCCAGGCTACCGTCATGATGCCACGTGAAAATCATGTTTTCAGAGCGCAAATAGTCTTCTACGGTTTCGCGTTGCTCGGTTTGAAAGGCTTCTCGCCATGTTTTTCTGAAATTAAAAAGGGATTTCCTGCTGGGAAAGAACCGCTGGTATTGCAGACCATGAGTTTGAAGTTTTTTCTTCAAATTGTCACTCAGGGCATCCCATACCTTGGCACAATCGAAGATGGGGGTTTCGCCATATCCGGCAGCGGGTTTAACACAAAAGAACGAAATCATGCATGGACGAGTGGATTGATAGCAAAATTCGGTATGTAAACCGATAATAAAGGGGGAGGGAGCCAGCGTCGAAACGAAGGTTTTTCGGGTCACGTGACTTCGCGGTGAAGCGCTGCCATAGTTAGATTGAAATAGGTCATAATCAAGTGCTTCTAGAGCTTGCTCAAAGTGTGTTGCGGAGTTCAATGGCAAGTTGCGAAATAATAGAACACCGTTTTTCCGAACAAGATGTTTAATGACCTCACTCTGATCCTTGAAATAACTCATTACGTCTTCTGCTGATTTGATGGATAAGAGGTTTTTGCCACGTATGACGAAATGCAGGTCAGATGCCTGTGACAGGAAACTAAGCTCATTATTTAACAGCGGTGTTAGGTTCAAATCATTCATAGTCAATCCTTTGGTGAAATCACTGATAGATGGCCAGACTAATGAAAATGGGTAAGGACATAAGCAAGTTGAACATCCCCGTCCGCATAGCCGTCCGTCTCGTCGATGAATATGCAGCTGGTATCGATAAAGATCGTATTGTTTCTATATAGAATCTTGTTGACGGATAGATGTCCTGAAAATTGTTTGGCATTAATCTTTTTTTTAAAGCGAGTTATGCTTTTTAAAATAAACATCGATGATAACTGTTCTTCAATGTAGGTTTCTATGCCAATTTGTGCTAGAACCTTTCGGCAGTGTGGTTTGATATTCTCAATAGTCTTCTTTTTGAAGAAATTCGTGTTGACCATATGACCGAATGTTGAATAAGCCAGCTGATTGAAACAAATAAGGAACTCAACAGCGTTAAAATGTCCGGTGTCCTTGATGTAACAGCTTTTCGGGATGCTGAACAGGCCGGTTGTGGAAATGATGGGTTGGTTCTGCGTTTTTGCATCTGATATTTCGTTGGAATTGATCCAAGTGGATTTTAGATAGTCCGTGCCTGTTGCTCTATAGGGATAAAGAATCTGGTTTAGAAAGCCTATGTCGATTTTCGGGGAATCTAAGGATGGCTGTTTAATTAACATTGGATTCTCCTGATAATCGATTATTCACGCTAAGAGCGTGTTTGCAACATGAGCGATAGGCGGTAGATTGGCGCACAAGGGGAAGCCATCCCTTACAATAATGCGGTAAACCATCGTATCTTCCTCTTTGCTGATATCGCCATTGACCGGATCATTGGCTTGCGCTAAACGTCCGGCCTTATGCGTCAGAAAACGGTTGTCCCAGATAATAATGTCGCCAAGTTCCCACTGGAATTCTGATATGAAGCAAGCTTGCTCCACAAAATCGAATACCTCGTCGAGCAGCTCTTTGGATTCATCGGTTCCCTTACCTTCAATACCAATGGTAAAGCCGCGTGAAACAAATAGAACCTCAGAGCCTGTTACAGGGTGTCTGATTATGGCTGGATGAATAACCGGAGGTTGTACTTGATGAATAATCCCCAAGATTTCACTGAGATCGAGACCAACATCAGTCTCTCTAACCTTATATTTCCATTTGCCACTATGAATAAAGCGGCAGTTCTCAATGCGAGATCGTAGCCTTGTGGGCATGTCATTGAGTGCCTTCTCCAGATCGATATACAACGTTGTACGATGAGAATGGATTGGTATGACCTGAGGGTAAAGCATGGTCAGGGCAACAGGCTCTTGCAAAAATGAGGTATCAGAATGCCAATAGCCACCGGTTCTTGCAACACCGAATTTTTTTCCATTTTGCAATATATTTGAAGAGACGAAGATGAGTGGGTAGTTCGGATGATGGTAGTTTTCCTGTAAATAAGGGATAGGCAGACCCAGTCTAGCGGATAGATCGCAAAACTGTTTTTCAGATAGATTTTGGCCTTTTAATACAATAATTTTGTATTGATAGAGAAGATCTTTAATTTGTCTTATTTCATCAGGAGATGCTGTCAATCCATCGATGCCACTGACCTTACAACCAATCGCTGTTGGCAAGCTAGTATCTATGTGCATTGGTAAAAATTCCCTAATATGAGCTAGTAAAGCGCTGGGTTAATAATGGGCTATATCAATCAGGACCATATCAAATAATCCAAATATATTTGTCAGAATCTGTTGATATATATCTAATTGGTTATGTATGCGATGTATCATTACGCCATAAGAGTAATTGATAACACCATTTTGTGATTATAGAAGCTAATTATTAGAATGCAATTGAATGTATACAAGCCTTGTTTCTTGTCAATAAGCTTATGATATATACACTATTTAGAAACAGCATTTAGATGACTCATTTCAACAGCTCTTTGAATTCCTGCTGATCCGATGCGTTGGTACGATAAAAGCGACTGTTAGTCCAGGGCATGGTGGTGTAAACACCATCCAGAAACAGCATGTGAAAGTGCACATTGAGATTATTCCGGGCATCCTGTCCTCCACCCCTGCGGGGCTAGCCTGCGGCTGTTTATAATCGCTTCTGGTGATTTTATCAGCGTACTGCCAAATCGATGGATCAGCGTCACAGCACCGGATTTTTATGAATGATTTGATAAATTAGACATGGCTGTTATACGCATATCATTAATATTAACCAACCTAAAAAATAACCAAATCACGATATTTTTTCAACTCAGTACCATAATCTTTGCGGCATGCTTACCAAGGTCTGATGAGTCTTTTATCACTTGCATTTGTCTACTGTACACTATGACGTAACGAGGTTAACCATTATCTCCTTGCGGAGGCGAGATCTTGTGGCGCTTTTGTTACGCCTCCTCACTATGGGATGCTGGACCTGGGCGCCTACCCAGGTGTGGTAAAGAATGGCGGTACGGCTATCGAGGAGGAGGTCTACGAAGTGAGCAAGCAACAAATGCTAGACCTCGATCGTTTGGAAGGCTATCCCAATGCAAACAGTAGAGAACAGAATGCTACACCTTGGGGTAAGGCGTGGATCTAACTCTACCGAGGCAATCTAAAGGATAGGGCGGTCATACCGAGTGGCGTGTGGCGTGAGACGATAGTTGGCAAGCGTTGGTCTCGTTAGACGAGGCGGGGCTTACACGGCAACCATGCCGCTATTACAAAAAAGTCAGTCACTGTTTCGTCACCGGCGATCCCAATAATCGCTTGCCTAACACCTGCAACATAGCCTTCGAATATATCGAGGGTGAGGCGATCCTGTTACTGCTGAACAAGCTGGGCATTGCCGCTTCCAGTGGTTCAGCATGTACATCG
>JASFJX010000333.1:0-5066 GCA_050119385.1 Candidatus Thiodiazotropha sp.
GACATCACTTTGACTTTTACCACATCCCCAGCCTTGACTATCTGGTGTGGGTCCTTGACGAACTTCTCCGACATCGCAGATATATGGACCAGGCCGTCCTGGTGCACGCCGATATCGACAAAGGCGCCGAAGTTGGTGACGTTGGTGACCACTCCCTCTAGGATCATGTTCTCCTTCAGGTCTTTCAGATCTTCCACTCCCTCCTGGAAGTTGGCAGTCTTGAACTCTGGCCGGGGATCGCGTCCCGGCTTGTCCAGTTCACCGATGATATCTCTTACCGTGGGTTCGCCAAAGCGCTCGTCGGTAAAGTCGTTGGCTGCGAGGGTTTTGAGAAAACCACTGTCGCCGATCAGTGAGGCGATATCCTTCCCTGTGGCGGCTAGGATGCGCTCCACTACCGGATAGGCCTCCGGGTGCACGGCCGAGGCGTCGAGTGGATTGTCGCCGTTATTGATGCGCAGGAAACCGGCGCACTGTTCGAAGGCTTTCTCCCCCAGGCGATTGACCTTGAGGATCTGACGGCGGTTCCTGAAGGCGCCGTGACTGTCCCGGTAGCTGACAACGTTACTGGCCAGGGATGCGGAGAGGCCTGAGACTCGGCTCAACAGTGGCGCCGAGGCGGTGTTGATGTCCACCCCGACCGCATTCACGCAATCTTCAACCACGGCGTCGAGCTGGCGCGCCAATCGTACCTGTGAGACGTCGTGTTGATATTGGCCGACACCGATCGATTTGGGCTCGATTTTCACCAATTCTGCCAGGGGATCCTGCAACCGACGAGCGATGGAGACGGCGCCACGCAAGGAAACGTCCAACTCGGGAAATTCGCCGGCGGCAAATTCGGAGGCGGAGTAGACCGAGGCGCCGGCCTCGCTCACCATCACCTTGTTGAGGCGTAACTCAGGGTGGCGTTTGATCAAATCCGCCGCCAGTTTGTCGGTTTCCCGCGAGGCGGTGCCGTTGCCGATACTGATGAGTTCAGCCCTGTGCTTCTGCGCCAGGGCGGCCAGCAGATGGATCGATTGGTCCCACAGATTCTTTGGTGCGTGGGGATAGATGGTTGCGGTCTCCAGCAGCTTGCCGGTGGTGTCAACCACGGCGACTTTTACGCCGGTGCGCAGACCGGGATCGAGTCCGATAGTGGCACGCGGACCCGCCGGGGCGGCAAGCAATAGATCGTGCATGTTGCGGGCAAAGACGCGGATCGCCTCTTCCTCGGCCGCCTCACGCAAACGAGATTTCAGGTTGGTGTCGAGATGAGTCAGGATCTTGATACGCCAGGCCCAGCGTACTACCTCTTTAAGCCAGCCATCCGCGGCGCGTCCTTCGTCTCGGATGTCCATATGGTTGGCGATCATGCGTTCAGCGGCACCAGTCTCTGTCCTGCCCAGGTCGCGATCCTCGGATAGTGCCAGTTCTAGATGCAGTACCCCCTCCTTACTGCCGCGAAAGAGCGCAAGGGCGCGGTGGGATGGAATCTTATTGAGTCGTTCGGCAAAGTCGAAGTAGTCGCTGAATTTGGCCCCCTCCTGCTCCTTGCCCTGTACTGCTTTGGAAACCAGGTTGCCATTCTCCCATAGATGTTCGCGCAGGTGTCCGACCAATTCCGCGTTCTCGGCAAAGCGCTCCATCAGGATCTGTTTGGCGCCATCCAGGGCGGCGGTGGTATCTGCGACCCCTTTGTCTGCATCGAGATAACCGGCTGCCTCCTGTTTCGGGTCGAGGGTGGGATTTTCCAACAGCCTTAGGGCGAGGGGTTCGAGGCCCGCCTCACGGGCAATCTGTGCTTTGGTTCGTCGCTTGGGCTTGTAGGGGAGGTAGAGGTCTTCCAGGCGGGTCTTGTTATCTGCCGCCACAATTGCTGTCTTTAGCTCCGGGGTCAGTTTACCCTGCTCCTCGATCGATTTGAGTACTGTCTCACGTCGTTCCTCCAACTCGCGAAGATATATCAACCGTTCATCGAGATGGCGTAACTGGGTATCGTCGAGGCCGCCTGTAACCTCTTTGCGGTAGCGGGCGATAAAGGGTACTGTGGCCCCCTCATCTAGCAGGCCAATGGTGGACTCCACCTGGTTGAAGCGAACCTTGAGCTCATCGGCGATACGTTGGGTTATGGACATCTTTTCCTCGGGTCAGATTGAAAGCAGGCGGCGATGTTAGCAGATGGAGGGCGGTTAGCGGAATTCTATCGATCATAGCGTTCCCGGATATAACATGCGGGTTAAACAGAAGCGGGGCGTTTAGGGATTTTAAGTATGCAATTGCTGTTTAACTATCAAGTTGCCACATGCTCAGCCGATAAAATGGGCTAAATTAAAATGATATGAAGCGTTCTCACCTCTCTCGTAGTGGGCAACGACAGCGTGCCGTGATCAACCCGAGGTCGATACAGATTTTATACATATTAAGGATTGACATGATAAGGAGATCAATGCGATGAAACCGTTCCTGATTTGGCGTGACGATTGGCTGCTCGGATTTGAACATCTGGATGAGCAGCATCTTGAACTCGTCGACGCTTTGAACAATCTGCACCGTTTCTTTTTGCAGGTAAAAGAAAAGAGGGTTTGTGCCGGCATGAACACGATATGCCGGCAACTCTCTGTCCTGAGGGATCTCACGCATCACCATTTTCAGACGGAGGAAGCCTTGATGCAGAGATTTGGCTTCCCTGGCTTGGCAGATCACCATCGTGAGCATGTCATGTTGCTGGCGGAACTGCAGTTGCACATACGGGAGATCGAGGCTGGCAGTAAACCCTTTACTCTGGGTACCCTGACAGCGCTCAAACACTGGCAGATCGATCATCTGCTCTACAGTGATCGAAAATTTGCTGACTACCTAATGTGCCAGTTACCATCAAGCAAAGTCTTTGGTTTTAAGGATAAAACAGGCAAGCAATCCAGCCAACAGATTCTCTATAGCGACAGTGGGGATGACTGGCGCAAAAATCATTCCGGTTAACACCGTATACGGCCTGATTATTTCAGTAAACAGTGGCGCAAAATGAGCTATGTTCATAGTATCCCCTGAATAATAACGGAGGGATCGACATGTCAGTAGCTGCATCAGTAGTAAGGGTATTGGCTGACCATGGCGCGGTGTACGATCTGGTTCCGCATCCCAAGAGTTTCTCCAGTCTCCAGAGCGCCATCGCGGCCCATGTGCCGGAGGACCATATTGCCAAGGGCGTGCTGCTCAAGGATCGAAACGGCTATGTACTGGCTGTGATCCCAGCCAACGAGTGGGTCGATCTGAGACGCCTGCAGGTGGAGCTGGGGCGTAACATGAACCTGGCGCCGGAGACCGAGGTCGACCACCTCTTCGAGGATTGTGATCCCGGCGCGGTGCCGCCTCTGGGTGAAGCCTATGACCTGCAGATGGTATTAGATGAATCCTTGACCACACTATCCAGCATCTACTTCGAAGGGGGCGATCATGAACACCTGATACGCCTCGATGGCGATCAGTTCAATGCCTTGATGCTGGGTGTGCGCCGTGGCCATATCAGTAATCCAATCTAGATCAAGGCACTGGTCATGCTAAAGCGTTCATTTAAGCCCTGTTGGGAGCATTTCCATCACCAGGCCGATATGGGTGTGCGGGGCCATGGACACACCCTGGCCTCCGCTTTTGAGCAGGCGGCACTGGCGCTTACGGCGGTAATCGCCGAACCGGCACAGTTGGTCGATCCGATAGCGGTCACTATTGAGTGCGAGGCCCCAGACTGGGAATTGTTGTTGACCGACTGGCTCAACGCGGTGGTCTATCAGATGGCGACAAGGCACATGCTGTTTGGCCGCTTCAGGGTGCAGATAGATCGGAACAAGCTACGTGCCACTGCCTGGGGTGAACCGATAGACCTTTCGCGGCATCGCTTGGGAGTAGAGGTCAAAGGTGCGACCTATACAGCGCTGAAGGTATTCCAGCATCCCAATGGTGACTGGACGGCGGAATGCGTGGTGGATGTCTGATGGTGAAGAATGTCCAGAAACCGATCCAGCGTGATGAGTATCGTTGGGAGATCCCCCCAAGCGGGCCGATGCGGGTACCCGCCATCATCTATGCCGATGCGGGCTTGATCGGCAACATGGATGAAAAGGTCTTTGAACAGGCTGCCAATGTGGCCAGCCTGCCCGGTATCGTCAAGGCCGCCTACGCCATGCCCGATGCCCACTGGGGCTATGGCTTTCCCATCGGCGGAGTGGCCGCTTTCGATCCCGCCCAGGGGGGAGTTGTCTCCGCCGGGGGGGTTGGTTTCGATATCTCCTGCGGAGTGCGTACCCTGCATACCGGACTGAACCATGAACAACTGGAGTCTCATAAGGAACGGTTGGCTGATCTACTGTTCCAGGCGATCCCTGCGGGGCTTGGCAGTACGGGCGCATTGCGGCTTCAAGCCGGCACTATGCGAGCCATGCTGGAAGGCGGTGCTGCCTGGGCGGTTAAACAGGGATATGGTTACCGGGAAGATCTGTTACGGATTGAAGAGGGGGGGTGTATGGCGGGCGCCGATCCCGATGCCGTCTCCGATCAGGCCAAGCGACGCCAACGGGATGAGATGGGTACCCTCGGATCAGGCAACCACTATCTCGAGGTGCAGCAGGTAATCGAGATATTTGATACCAGGATAGCTGATTGTTTCGGCCTTAAGTTGGGCGATATTCTGGTCAGCATCCATTGCGGCTCTCGTGGCCTGGGCCACCAGATCGGTACCGAGTTCCTGCGCCACATGGTTGTCACAGCCGGCCAGCACGGTATCAAGCTACCCGACCGGGAGTTGGCCTGCGCCCCCCTCGACTCCAAGCTGGGTCGTGACTATCTGGGGGCCATGCGCGCCGGAATCAACTGTGCGCTGGCCAACCGTCAGATCCTCACCCACCTGGCCCGTCGCACCTTTGAACGGGTTCTGCCCAAGGCAGAGTTGAGTCTGCTCTACGACGTCTCCCACAACACCTGCAAGCTGGAGCCCCATGGTACCGAAAAAGGAGTGCAACAACTCTATATCCACCGTAAAGGCGCAACCCGCGCCTTCGGCCCCGGTCATCCCGATCTGCCGGAAAGCT
>JASFJX010000334.1:0-5052 GCA_050119385.1 Candidatus Thiodiazotropha sp.
TAATTTAAAAGTCCAAACATTTGATATGAAGCCAGGCTTTAACATATCAGGTATACGAGAAATCATCAGATACGCTAAGAGCGAAAATTTCGATATAGTTCACTCTCACGGATACAAACCGAATATCCTAATGGGATTCACGCCAAAATTCATTAGGAAAATACCTGTTGTAAGCACCTTACACGGATGGACAAATGCTGATCGTTGGACAAAGATGCGCATCTATGAGAAATTAGATACAGTTGCGCTACTATTTGTTGATAAAATTGCATTAGTTAGTAAGGGCATGCTTAGCAAGCCACAATTACGCAAAATCTCGTCACATAAAAAACTCCTGATAAACAATGGAATCGATATTTCTGTAAATGCACACGGCATTACTGACAAAAAGCAGCTTATATCAGAAGGATGTACCAATCCCAGGTTACAGAATAAGCTACTAACACTCACTGAAAACGGACTTGTTGTTGCTTCCTTTGGCAGGTTATCGCACGAAAAGGGATACTCATATTTAATTGAATCTATAAAAATCCTACGTGACAAATATAAGTTAAATGCAAAACTACTACTTGTCGGTGATGGGCCGGATCGCGGCAAGCTTGAAAAGCAAGTTTATGACTCAGATTTATCAGATCACTGCCTTTTTACCGGCTACATAGATAACGCCAAGAATCTTCTACCATTAATTGATTATTATGTTATTTCCTCAATAACTGAAGGACTACCGATAACACTGCTTGAAGTAATGCTTTCTCAAACACCAATTGTCACAACAAACGTAGGTGGTATCCCCCATGTTGTTGATCACAACAAAGATGCTTTGCTTGTTCCGCCTGCCGACCCCCAAGCAATTGCTGCAGCAATTAACAATTTAAGTAACAATCCAAGTTTAACATCATCTCTTATACACAGCTCAAGCAATAAAGTAGCTCAGCTTTATAGCAGTAAACGTATGGCTATAGAATACCTAAAAATGTATAAGTCAGTAGTTAATTCATTCTAACTGCCAACTATCACATTGATATATAGCCCGATAACTTTTTTTTCCTTCGCCAAAAACGACTTCTGAAATCGATACTAGTGATAGAATAACTTCTTCCACTGCATGGATAAATTTCAAACTTATCCAATATATTACTTTTGTTTGTTTGGTAAAAAAGATCATCAAAAAGACTATCAATTTGCGCCAAAGCGTCTGTCCATCTATTAAAATCAGCATCCATTTCTGCTTGTAGCAGACCAGGAAGTAACATCAATACATTTCCACCTTCGTGAAAAATATCATCTATCTTATCCGGAATCGGATAGCAGGGCACTCCGGACAGTTTTGCCAAACCCATTAATAATGGCATATCTGTATAAACCGCTGAGTAATCTGCTTTAGCTGTTTTAAGATGGCCAAACCCATTTAGCCAAAGCCCGTTTACTACATGCTCATTCGTATGCATGTTTATTTCATTGATGCTATTCCCGCAAAAGAGCATCTGTATCTCATTCAGAATACTACGCCAGCGATATCCTTCTTTACCACTTGGCAAGTACTCTTCTATATGCCGCCCAGCAACGCATTCAATGTCAGATGTTTTTATCTCCGGACAACAATCAAGGTTTAGATACCAGTCTGTTTGACTCTGCAATACAAGCCTGAGTCCTTCGTTTTTGAAATGCTTATTAAATAATGCCGCGATATGCTCAGCATATTCTAAGTTGAAACTCTGTTGAGAGGGCCTGACAAGTATTACTCTATCTCGATCAACCAACAAATGTATTGGTGTAGCTAACGACCAACATCCATCCCCCGGCTCCCCGCCACCTCCATAATATGAAACCGCACCAATAGGCAGATCTTCGCACGAGTCCGCCAGTATCCCAAAGCGCGCAAACAGTGTTTCTGTAAAATGAATCTCATTGAGATGTTCACATCTCGACCTGGCTAATACTTTTTCTAGGATAATGGGCTGTTGTCCCCTTCCTTGTAACTCTCGACATCCCTCTGCCCAAAATAATCCAGGTATAAATAGCTCTATTTTTCTCTGAGATGTCACTGTCTATTACTGTATTCCTTGCTTAAAACACGCTACACATTTGACATATTTGTATATATTGCATCTTTTACTGCATCTAATTCTGCATCGATTGTCAAAACAGGTGAAGTCGATTGCTTTATTGCCGTATCAGGGTCTTTCAAGCCGTTGCCGGTAAGGGTACACACGATGCTAGACCCTTCAGGTATCTTTCCGTTGTTTATATCTCTCATCGCTCCTGCTAATGATGTTGCGGATGCTGGTTCGCAAAAAATTCCTTCTTGATCTGCAAGTAGCTTTTGTGCGGCAAGTATAAGATCATCAGGGCATTCGTCAAACCATCCACCAGACTCTTCCTGTACCTTCCAAGCTTGATTCCAGGATTGCGGATTGCCTATTCGTATTGCTGTTGCTATGGTCTCAGGGTCTTTTACTGGAGCACCACGCATGAAAGGGGCCGCCCCAGACGCCTGATATCCGACCATTTTAGGTCGTTTACCTGTTACAGAACCTCCCGCAAACTTACAATTTCCACCACAATATGCACAGGCTTCAGTAACATGATCGCCAGTGGAGCATGCATACTCGGAATAACCAATCCAATGAGCTGTTATGTTTCCTGCATTACCCACAGGGAGACAATGATAATCAGGCGCATGCCCAAGCTCTTCTATGATTTCAAAAGCCGCCGTCTTTTGACCTTGAAGTCGGTAAGGATTAATTGAATTGACAATCGTCACTGGAGCATGAGCAGCAACCTCCTTAACCAGTTGCATGCCATCATCAAAATTACCCTTAATCTGCAAAGTTATCGCGCCATGCATCATCGCTTGCGCCAACTTCCCCATGGCGATCTTCCCGTCTGGTATCAATACAAATGCTATAATTCCAGCGCGTGCAGCATATGCAGCTGCTGCTGCCGATGTATTTCCTGTTGATGCACAAATGATGGCTTGACTACCTTCTTCAACAGCCTTGGTCACTGCCATGGTCATCCCTCGATCCTTAAAGGATCCAGTAGGATTCAAGCCTTCATACTTAACATAAATATCTACGTCCTTGTCGAGCTTGCGGGGAATGTTGTTAAGACGTATCAGGGGAGTGTTACCTTCGCCCAGACTAATAATCCGTGTATCGTCATGGACAGGTAGCCTGTCGCGATATCTTTCTATCAATCCGGTATAACGGGGACGAAATGGCATGATATATAAACCTCTTTAGACAATTTGCATCAACAGGCACAGGGCAGTTCTATCTTTCGAACATGAAGCCTAATCAGTTTTTTAATTAACTTCTGGGTAATCAGGATCTGTAATGTTTGAACAGACAACAGTTCAACCATCGAGGCGCTCGACACGTATACGCATAACCCGCCCAAATACAGTATCCAGTTGTTCGATTTCTGCGATGGCTTTGTCTAGCTGTTTCTCGATGACTTTTTGTGTCAGCATGACCAACGGAACTGTATTGTCACCTTCATTTGGTTCCTTTTGTTGAATTGCCTCAATACTGATTTGCGATTCAGCCAGTATGCTGGCAATTCTTGCAACTACGCCGGGCTTGTCGACAACCTGCATGCGCAGATAGAAGGTTGTTTCGACCTCATCAATGGGTAATATCGCCAAATCGACCAATTCCCCGGGCTGAAATGCAAGATGGGGCACACGGTTTTCGGGATCAGTGGTTAGCATACGCACGACATCAACAACATCCGCCACAACAGCAGATGCCGTAGGTTCGGAGCCGGCACCCGCGCCATAATACAAAGTCGGCCCCACTGCATCGCCCTTCACTAACACTGCATTCATAACTCCATCCACATTGGCGATCAGCCGCCGTTGGGGAATCATGGTCGGATGAACCCGCATCTCTATTCCCGCCTCGGTCTTGCGGGCAATGCCCAGGTGTTTTATGCGATAGCCAAACTGGTCCGCATACTCAACATCCTGCGGTTCTATTTTCGTGATGCCTTCGGTGTAGGTCTTTTCGAACTGAAGCGGTATACCAAATGCAATGGAACCGAGGATAGTCAATTTATGGGCGGCATCTATACCCTCCACATCAAAGGTGGGATCTGCTTCGGCATACCCCAGAGCCTGCGCCTCTTTAAGGACATCGGCAAACTCCCGACCTTTGTCACGCATTTCTGTGAGTATGAAGTTGCCGGTACCATTGATAATACCAGCAATCCACTCGATTCGGTTTGCCGCTAATCCTTCTCGCACCGCCTTTATGATTGGAATCCCGCCCGCAACGGCGGCTTCAAAGGCAACCATGACACCCTTTTGTTGAGCGGCTTCAAAGATTTCATTGCCATGCATGGCAATCAACGCCTTATTGGCGGTCACCACATGCTTGCCATTCTCGATAGCTTTCAAGACCAATTCACGTGCAGGGGTGTAACCACCGATCAGTTCGATGATAATCTCCAACTCGGGATTATCCACTACGGAAAAGGCATCATCGGTAACCTCGACACTCTCAAGGCCGATGAGTTGACCGGGATCGTATTGCTTTGCCGCCGCATGGGTAATCTGGATACCACGGCCAGCCCTGCGAGCAATTTCATCGGCATTGCGGGTCAGAACATTCAACGTACCACCACCCACGGTCCCGAGCCCCAATAGACCAACTTTAACTGGATTCAAAATCTCTACTCCTGCTGTAAAAAGTCCAATTAGACTATGAGGCTTTCAAGCCATCACTACGAAACATATCACGAATCCCACGTATAGCCTGCCGTGTCCGGTGCTCATTTTCGATTAGCCCGAATCTCACATGCTCGTCACCATGCTCACCGAAACCGATACCTGGTGAGACCGCTACTTTGGCATCACTAAGAAGTTTTTTAGAAAATTCCAGTGACCCCATCGACTTATAGATATCAGGAATAGGCGCCCAGACAAACATCGTCGCCTTGGGCTTTTCCACATGCCATCCGATATTGTTTAAGCCGTCACAGAGTACATCACGGCGATTCTGGTACATACCGCAAATTTCATTGACTACATCCTGGGGTCCCTCGAGG
>JASFJX010000335.1:0-5012 GCA_050119385.1 Candidatus Thiodiazotropha sp.
GGTGAGATGCAACGCAATGGTAAGGATGCGCAGAACATCGCTGATGGGTTCCGCATCTCCGGTCTCGGTCAATTGGTCGAGGCAGGCATTCAGTCGGAACGTCTTGTGGTATTCGGTGATTGAACATAGGGGTTGACGATGTCTGAAAATATAAAAAAATTCATGTACCTCAACCGTCGGGCCCCCTACGGCACCATCTATGCCTGGGAGTCACTGGAGGTTGTACTGATCGGTGCCGCGTTTGATCAGGATGTCAGTCTGGCGTTCCTGGATGACGGGGTCTATCAGCTGGTGAAAGGGCAGGATACCACCGAGGTGGATATGAAAAACTTTTCACCCACCTACCAAGCACTTGGGGATTACGATGTCACCAAGTTGTATGTGGAGAAGGAGTCATTAGAGGAAAGAGGTTTGACCCTGGATGACCTCATGCCTCTGACCTACGAGGATGAAGATGACGACTGGGCGGAGAAGGACTCTATACGCATTGTCAGTCGTGCTGAATTGGCGGACATCATGGAAGAACAAGATGTCATGTTCAGCTTCTAACTCGGAGACGATCGAATGAGTACTCTACATACTGTTAACAAATCACCTTTTGAAAAGTCTTCAATGGATAGCTGTTTGGCCTATGCCAAAACAGGCAGTTCTGTCCTCATGTATGAAGACGGTATTTATGGTGCGATCAAGGGCACTGACTGCACGCAGAAGATTGCTGCCAAAGATGGCGTGAATTTCTATGTGCTGGGCCCAGACCTCAAGGCTCGCGGTGTAAGCGAGGAGAAGGTCGCTGATGGCATTGAAATAGTGGACTATGCCAAGTTTGTCAGTCTCGCTGCCGAGAATGACAAGGTACAGGCTTGGGTCTAATTGTTTTAACTGAATAAATTTCAACTCTATCTGGGAGAGAAAATATGGCTATCGAAGCTAACGGCAAAACCTTCGAAACTGATGAAGAGGGTTACCTCACCAATCTGGCTGATTGGGAACCCGCTGTTGCCGAGGCAATGGCTGCTGAAGATGATCTGCCTCTGACCGACGAGCACTGGGAGATCATCAACTTCCTGCGTGAGTACTACGAAGAGTATCAGATCGCTCCCGCGGTTCGCGTACTGACCAAGGCTGTAGGCAAGAAGCTGGGTAAAGACAAAGGTAACTCCAAATACCTCTACGCCCTGTTCCCCTATGGACCAGGTAAGCAGGCTTGCCGTTTCGCCGGCCTGCCTAAACCGACTGGCTGTATCTAAAAGCACGTGCTTGCGATGGGGGTCCCTAGAGTCCCTCCATCGCAAACCACCTGATCACTTTTTTAAGGAACGCAGGATTATGTCAGTTGTCTACGCGCTGCTATTTATTGGAGCGACCTTAGTTCTTATTCTTGGACTGGCGTGGAAAATTGTCCAGTATGCCAGGACACCTGCTCCATTAAAGATTCCGACTACACCGGCACCTGTCACTCAGACTGGTGTGGTGCTACGGATGTTTCGCGAAGTTGTGCTTTTTGAGAGTCTGTTCAAAAGCACCAAATGGACCTGGATATTTTCTTGGATGTTCCACATGGGGCTGTTCCTGGTACTCGCGCGACATGTCCGTTACTTTATCGATCCTGTTTGGTTGCCAATACAACTGATTCAGCCTTTTGGTAAATATGCGGCCTTTGCCATGATTGCGGGGCTTGCGGGATTGCTGATCCGGAGAATCTTCGTCGATCGCGTCCGTTATATCTCTGCGCCATCCGATTATCTTTGGCTGCTGCTGCTAATTTTCATCGGCCTGAGCGGCGCGGCAATGACGTTCCTTATTCATACCGATGTGGTTGCCGTCAAACAGTTTTTTACTGGTTTTTGGACATTCAGTGGCGGCGATCTTCCCATGGATCCGGTTCTGCTTGTTCACCTGACCCTGGTGGCAGTGCTGATGTTGCTTCTACCATTCAGCAAGTTGCTGCATATACCGGGCGTCTTTTTCAGCCCAACCCGCAATCAGGTGGACAATTCGCGTGAAAAACGCCACCTGGTTGATTGGGCTAGAAAATTTGAAGAGTCCTAGGCCCACAAACGCTTAGCCGATGAGGTTTACTAATGGCTGGAGCCAAGTTTGATACACCGGAACTGACAGAATTCATTGAAGTTCCAAAACTGGTAGAAGGTACCATGGAGCATGTGACCTGCTTCGTGGCCAAGCCGGAACATCAGGAGGCCTTGGGCTTTCCGGGTGAAAAGGTGGATAACTGGAAAGAGGTCGCCATCGACAAGATGGGTGATCTACTGAGCCGTTATCGCTCTTTCCAGGTGTTCATGGATGCTTGTGTGAAGTGCGGTTCCTGCACCGACAAATGCCACTACTACCTGGGTACCATGGATCCCAAGAACATGCCGGTGGGCAGGCAGGATCTGTTGCGTAAGGTCTATCGGCGCTATTTTACCTTTGCGGGTAAATTTTTTCCCAAACTGGTCGGTGCTGTGGATCTGACCGATGAGGTCGTTGATGAATGGTATAGCTATTTCCATCAATGTTCCCAGTGCCGTCGCTGTTCCGTTTTCTGCCCTTACGGCATCGATACCGCCGAGATCTCCATGGCGGCGAGGGAGATCCTCGACTCGATCGGTGTCGGCCAGAAGTACTGTAATGAGATCATTGGTAAGGTACACAAAATCGGCAACAACCTTGGGTTGCCAGGGCCTGCCATCGCCGATACCCTCGAGGGTCTGGAAGAGGATGTCTATGACGAAACCGAGGTTGCCGTCAAATATCCCCTTGATGTAAAGGGGGTCGATATCCTGCTGGTTACCCCCTCGGCGGACTTTTTTGCCGAGCCACATGTGGATGGCCTGATCGGTTACGGTAAGGTCTTTCACGAAGCCGGTGTGAGTTGGACCATGAGCACCAAGGCTTCCGAGGCTGGTAATTTCGGCATGTTTATCGGCAGCTACGAGAATATGCGCCGGGTCTCTCTGCGGATCCGCGAGGCGGCCCTGGAGTTAGGTGTCAAGCGCATCGTTTTCGGTGAGTGTGGCCACGCCTGGCGTGTCGCGTACAGTTTTCTGAATACCCTTGCCGGACCCTTTGATTTTCTCGATCCTGATTATCCGGTGCCGCAACACATCTGCGAGTTCACCCTGAATGAGATTGAGCAAGGTACCCTGGAATTCGACAAGTCGGAGAACGACGACATGTCGATCACCTTCCACGACTCCTGCAATGTGGCCCGTGCCTCACGCATGGGTGACAAGGCGGGAGGTCAGTTCGAAATACCGCGTAAGGTGATCAAAGCGGTGGTCAACAACTATCACGACATGGAGTGGGACACCATCCATGAACGCACCTTCTGTTGCGGCGGAGGTGGTGGTCTGTTGACCGACGACCTGATGGAAGTGCGGGTAAAGGGTGCCAAACCGCGGATGACCGCATTCAAGAATGTCATGGAAGAGAAGGGAGTTACCCACCTTGCGGCAATCTGTGCCATATGCAAGAGCCAGTTTACCAAGGTGTTTCCCTATTACGGTATGGATATGTTTCAAATCGTCAGTGTTCATCAGTTGGTGAGTAATGCCCTTGTGATGAACAGGAAGACGCCGCCCGAGGAGGCCCCCGGTTACGGTGAAGACGATGACGATGAATAAAACAGGATAACTAGCGCAAACTACGATTCCTACCAAGGTAGGGTACGACCAAGATTAAGTTCCAAGAGGAGACTGAACATGGCAACTCCTAGCGAAGAGATGAAAAAACAGATTACCTGGCGCCGTTTTGAAGACGGTGAAAACGAATGGGATGATTGGGGTGATAAGATCTTCCTGGAAGATACTTCATACAAGTGCCCCACCTATATCAATCGCACACCTCCCTGCCAGGGCAGTTGTCCGTCTGGTCACGACATCCGTGGTTGGTTGGCAATCGTACGTGAGCAGGAGAAACCTTCCAAGGGTATGGACTGGGAGCAGTATGCATTCGAACGTGCGGTAGAAGCCAACCCCTTTCCTTCCATGATGGGTAGAGTCTGTCCGGCGCCCTGTCAGGACGGTTGTAACCGTAACGAAGTCGAAGACTTCGTCGGCATCAACGCCGTAGAGCAATACATTGGTGATAGCGCCATCGAGAAGGGTTTCAAGTTCACCCCGGGAGCCGATACCGGTAAGAAGGTAGCAGTTATCGGCGGTGGTCCCGCGGGCATGGCGGCTGCCTTCCAATTGCGCAAGATGGGGCATGCAGTGACCGTCTTCGAAAAGGATCCCGAGCTCGGTGGAATGATGCGTTACGGTATTCCCAACTATCGTATCCCCCGCGACAAGCTACAGGCAGAGATCCAGCGTATTCTCGACATGGGTGTCGAGACCCGTACCGGTGTCAAGGTCGGCGCCGATGTGCCTGTTGCCGATATCGAAAAAGAGCACGATGCCATCCTCTGGGCCCTCGGCTGCCAGAATGGACGTGACCTGCCGGTAGATGGCTGGGTCGGCACCCCTAACTGTGTCTCCGGTGTGGCCTTCCTCAAGGCCTTCAACGAAGGCCGCATGAAGGTAACGGCTAAGAAAGTGGTCTGTATCGGTGGTGGTGATACCTCTATCGATGTGATCTCTGTGGCCAGGCGCCTGGGTGCGAACAGTGCAGCCGGTAATCCTGAAGATGTGGTACTCGATACCAGCATGAGTCAGGATGACGCGCTGGCCGAAGGGGCAGCACCCGCGGCCGCCACCCTGACATCTCTCTTCACCAAGGACAAGATGTTTGCCGCGCAGCATGAGATTCATGATGCCCTGCATGAGGGGTGTGAGATTCTGGACGGTGTGATGCCGCTGGAAGTGATTGTCGGTGATGACGGTCGCGCCACCGGCCTCAAGGTGTGTGATTGCACCATGGATGGCATGACCCCGATCCCCACCGAGGGTACTGAGCGGGTATTGGAAGCCGATCTCATCGTTTCAGCGATTGGTCAAAGTGCCGATATGGAAGGTCTTGAAGAGATGGCCAACGATAAAAACCTGATGGATGCGGACAAGTTCTATCAGGTA
>JASFJX010000336.1:0-5001 GCA_050119385.1 Candidatus Thiodiazotropha sp.
CCGTTGTATCTGTTTTTAAGGAGAGATCAATGTCTTATGAAGTAAACGGTAAAACCATCGAGGCCGACGCAAACGGTTACCTGGTCGATCACACCGAGTGGAGCGAGGATGTGGCCAAGGCTATCGCCGAGGGCGAGGGTATCGAGCTGAGCGAAAAAGCCTGGGAGATCATCAACTATCTGCGTGATGAGTATTTCAACAACAATGGCAACCAACCCAACGAACGCAACATGGTCAAGCACTTCAAGGGTATCTGGACCGACGAAGGTAAAGTGGATGCCAAATCCCTCTATATTCACTTCCCTAAAGGCCCGGCGAAACAGGCCAGCAAGATTGCCGGCCTGCCTGAAACCAAGCGTAAGGGCGGTTACTGATTATTGACCAACAGCGTTTCGGCAACGCCGAGCCCTGCACCGACCCAGTAGGGACGGCGCTGCCAAATCACCCGCCATCCACGACGACAGCACTCATAATGACTTCACTTAGGGGTGTATTCGAACTTTTGCCCACCGAGTGACGCCTCGACCATCAACCCCCCCTTGGCTACAGTGAATACCGCCATACCTTTGTAGTACCGACCCACGGTATCGGCATCATGCTGGCCGCCACTGGTGCCGGCGGAGCTGCCGGTGGTGGTTGCGGTGGCCGATGCCCCGGCAGTGATAGCCACGGCGGTCGCCTGGGCGCCAAATTCGAAGTTACTGCCAATAAACTCCCTGAAGGCGCGCTGATCCTCGAAAAAGATGATTTGGCTGTAGGTTTGCCCGCCCAGTTGCAGGCCCAGTGTAAGCTGGGTCATCTTTACATCACCTGTGTAACCACCTTGAACATAAACCCTACCGGTGCCATAGGCACCCCCTACAACGATACCGCCCTTACCAATATTGGGAAAAACGGCATAACCGTAGGCAGAATCGAAAAAGCGACTGCTTTCGCCAGCCTGCTTGAAAAGATCGATAGTCGCTTGATATTCATCCGCCCATGTCTGGGAAATCGGTAGCAGAAACATCACTATCAGCCATGGTGCAGGGTGTATTATCTTCATCAAAGGATCCTCTATTGTCATGAACAAGGGGCAGTCATTCCCCTGCCCTATTCGGTCGCCTGGGTGGTTTACAAAGCGGTTGCGCTTGAGACAGATGGCTTGCTAGGGCCTGCAGTGCACATCAGCAAGCATCATACGACACCCCCCCTTGAAACCACAATCATTCACTGCTGCCACACTTAGCCCCTCTCCCTGAGGAAGCTAAGCAGGACAGTAGTGACAATCATCTATCTTGGCCATGGTCGCTGGACTTTTCCAACGCCACTATGATCGATGGATAATCGAAATTGTCGGCGAGGCTTTTCAATGACCTCGCCAAGGTCTGGTCTTTCTCGCCGATATGCTTGATTACTGCAGCAATCCGCCTGGCATCGAGTATGTCCAATGCCTCGCTGAGTTCAGACCTGACGCTGTCATCGAGACCGGTCAGCATAGCAGGTGTCAGGGTTGATGGTTTTGCTTCCTCCACCTGTTCGTCTTGGTAGAGTAATACAATACCCAACTGATGTGCCAAACTTTCATAGATCTCATCGATCAGGTAGGGCTTGCGAACAAAACCATCCATACCGACCTCCAACAGCTCCTCTTTCTGCTCCTTGAAGACCGATGCGGTAACGGCGACGATCTTGACTTGGTCACCGCCGGGCAGTTGCCGAATGCGCCGGGTGGCTTCGACACCATCCATCTGTGGCATACGCCGATCCATCCAGATCAGGTCCGGCTTCCAATCCTCAAATAGCCCTATGCACTCCTCACCGTTATTCGCGACTTTGACCTCAAGCCCTATGTCGGTCATCAGTTTGCTCAACAGCAGTTGGTTGTCACGCTGGTCCTCGGCAATCAGAATGCGGTAGGTGGTTTGCCCCGGCGCCAATCCTACCACCTTGCTGCGACACTCATCAGCCTGCTGAGCCATTGCCGCCTCTTCCGCTGCGTCAAGTGGCAGCTCCAAGTGGAAGAGGGACCCCTTACCCAGCGTGCTGTCGATAGTAATGGCACCGCCCATCAGGTGTACGAATTGCTGGACAATGGAGAGCCCCAAACCTGTACCGGCTTGCATTTCTTCATCGGATAATTGCACGAAAGGCTGGAATAGGCGTTGTTGATCCTCTTCGCTGATCCCCGGACCGCTATCCTCGACTTCGATCAACAGGTGGTGATGGGTGTCCTGTTTGACCCCAAGGCGAATGATCACGCCTCCCTGATGAGTGAATTTCACCGCATTGCTCACAAGGTTGACAATGATCTGCCGCAGGCGAGCCTCATCACCCTTAATGTAGCGTGGAAATTTCGATGATTGGTCAAGCTCCAGTTGTAACCCCTTCTGTTGCGCACGTAGCCGCATCATATCGGCCACCTCACGCACCAGGTTGTGCAGGTCGAAGTTGGAAATCTCCAACTGTAGCTTGCCCGCTTCTATCTTGGCGATCTCCAGCACGTCGTTGATCAGGTTGAGTAGATGTTCACCACTGTTGTTGATGATATCGAGGGTTTCATGCTGTTTTTCATTCAAACCGGTATCTTGCTGCAGCATGTGGGAGAAGCCGAGGATGGCATTCAGCGGTGTACGCAGTTCGTGGCTCATGTTTGCGAGGAAGGCACTCTTGGCCTTGTTGGCCGCTTCCGCAGCATCACGCGCCAGGCGTAACTCTTCGGTGCGTTGGCGTACCTCTTCCTCAAGATGATCCCGGTAACGTCTCAGTTCATCCTCTCTCTGTTTCTGCTCGGTGATATCCTGCACCGTGCCGATGGAGCGTAGCGGGTTTTCGGTGGCGTCAAAGATTGTCTCGCATCGTTCATTGACATATTTGATCCGTCCGTCCTTCATCAACAGCCGGTGGACGATATTGTAGGGCTCGCGCTTAGCCAGCGATCCGGTATAGGCCGTATTGACCCTCTCCCGGTCGTCCGGGTGGACCCTATCGAGAAATGCCTCGTAGGTGGCGTCAAACTGCCCTTTGTCCATTTCAAATATCTGGTAAACCTCGTCCGACCAGGTCAGCACATTTTCGACCAGGTCGAGCTCCCAGTTGCCCAGGTGCGCCAGGTGTTGGGCCTCGATAAGCTGGTGCTCGCGCTTGCGCAGATCGCGCAGCACCAACAGGCTGGTCAGCCCGTCCGTCAGCCGCAGCCCAATCTCCTGCATCAGCTGTTCTTCCGCCTCTGTCCAGATGCGCTCATAGGAACACTGATGAAGACTGAATTGCCAGGGCTTGCCCACTTTGGGATAGATGGCCATGCTCAATAACGACTTGATGCCAAAGCGCTTATCGACTTCTCCATTCAGCGGCCTATCGGTTCCCGGACCAAACTTCACGACGCCGGGAGTGCTCAATAACAGCGCCTGGGTCCTGGCGACGTGCTCCTCCACGGGATAGTCTACATTCAAATCACCAAGGCCCGGATATTCCCAACGGGTACGCTCCATGGGCACTCTCATATATTTGGAGCTGGGATCACAGGGGTAGGTTAAGAAGGCCCGGTCGCAGCCAAAAACACCCAGCACTTCCCCGAGCACATCGCTCATCATGGTTTCGAGGTCGCCGGCCCCCTGGATTGCACGGTTGATCCTGTCCATGTTGGCAAGGCGATCGGCATGCAGCTGGCGCTCCTGTTCAGCCAGCTTGCGTTCTGTAATGTCTCGCCCCTCCGGTATCAGCTGAATGACACGGCCTACGGAGTCGGTAACCGGTTTGAGGGAGAAATCCACATAGTGCAGCTTGCCCTCCCGGTCAGGCTGGGTCACTTCGAAGCGCACGAATTGGCCACCGGCCGCTTCCCGTACCGCTTCACGCAAGCGCTGCTGCAGCTCGGCGGAGTGGTGCCACCAGGGCGTCTCCCAGAACGGTTTGCCAATCACCTCGTGCTCTTCCACTTCGGCGAACTCCAGTCCGACCCGGTTGGCCTCCAGAATGATCCCTTCTGTGGTCAGCAGTCCAATGAACTGGAAACTCTGATCGAAAATGGCTCGGAAACGCTGTTCGCTGGTACGCAGGGCCTCTTCCATGCGTATGCGCTCGGTTACATCCCGCGAAAGAACAAGAAAGCGGGATTCGGCGCTGGGATCGTCCGATGGCTTTTTCGATATTGAATGATCGAACCAGTGGGGGCCGTCGGGTAGATCGAGACACAGGATATTACCGAGTGAGAAGCCCTTTTCATCCGCTTCGCGGATCCATGACATGGCCATGGCGGCTGCATCGGGCGGGAGTATTTCGTTGACTGTCCTGCCGAGTAGTTCCTCTTTCCGTGCCGCCAATGCTTCAGGTTGCCGTGTCCAGATATTGAGGTATCTCCACTCCCCATTGACCTCTATCAGGATATCGGGGATAGCGTTGATCACCCCTTGAGTGAATTCCAGGGCCTGTTTCAGCTGCAGCTCAGCCGCCTTGCGTTGGGTCATATCGACCAGTGAAACGAAGATCTTGGACAGGGTCTCCTCGTAGCCGGGACAGATGGCATACTCAACCACCACATGGCGCGGCTCTCCCTCAAGGGTTTTCACCACCGCATCGCACTTCATCTCTGTATCACCACGCCACAGGCAGATCAGTTCCGTGCGAAAGGCATCGAATGATTCGGGCGTGAATGTTTTCACCAGTCCCGTCAGCAATTCTTCCTTGCTGCCGGCACCATGCAGGGTCAAGGCTGCTCTGTTTATATCAACTATTTTGATCCGTTTCGCGTACTGCCGGACAACCTCCGGATGCGCCTCGAGGTAGATTTCGATGTCAGTAATCCCTTCACCCCTCAGCTGATCGAAAATCTCTTTTATCTCAGAAAAATCCTCCTCCCAGATAGAGATGGGGGAGTTCTCGAAGATGGTACGGTAACGGATAAGGTCTTCACTTTGCCGTTCAGCGGATGAGTGCAGACCGGCGATAATGGGAGTGATACGCTGGATGCCGAAAGCCATCAGCGCAGATATGGTCAGCCCGATCAGTTCGACCGTCAGG
>JASFJX010000337.1:0-4999 GCA_050119385.1 Candidatus Thiodiazotropha sp.
CAGAACCGACCCCTCGCCCTGATCACTGCCACCCGCTGAAGGGGCATTCGCCAGAATTCGGTCGGCCATGCGTGAGAATGGGAGACTCTGCAACCAGACGGTCCCATGCCCCTTCAGGGTTGCCAAGAACAGACCCTCGCCGCCGAACACCATGGACTTTAGATTGCCGGAGCGCTGAATATCGTACTCTATGCCCCCCGTGAAACCGACCAGGCAACCGGTGTCCACCCGCAAGGTCTCCCCCGAGAGGCGCTTTTCGATAACCGTGCCCCCGGCCTGAATAAAGGCCATGCCATCCCCTTCCAGGGCCTGCAGAATAAATCCCTCGCCACCGAACAGTCCCACCCCAAGACGGCGATTGAAGGCGATATCGACCTTGGTACCCAGGGCAGCACAGAGAAAGGCATCTTTTTGGCAGGTGATCTTTTCGCCCAGTTGCTGCATGTTCAAAGGTACGATATTGCCGGGATAGGGGGCAGAAAAGGAGACCCGCTGCTTGCCGTTACCCCGGTTGGTAAAATGGGTGGTAAAGATCGACTCGCCGGTAAAGACACGCTTGCCTGCGGAAAAGAGCTTCCCCATCAACCCTTCGTCCGCATTGGAACCGTCCCCCATCTTGGTCTCGAAATCGATTCCCTCCTCCATGTAGGTCATAGCACCAGCCTCCGCTATCACCGTCTCTCCAGGATCGAGTTCGACCTCAACCAGCTGCATCTCGGATCCGATAATCTCATAGTCCACTTCATGGCAACGCATCGATGGCACTCCTTTTTTCATTCAGTTAATTGCGTGATTGTCTCTCGAGAGTTTTGTCCAAAGCTGTGAAAAATTTCAACCATTAAACCTAAAAAGATCAGTTGGGCAGGATGAAGTGTGCGTTTGTGGTGGTGCAGGGCAAGGCGCAACGACGCGGAATAGCCTGCTATTCCAAGGAGTTGCAACGCCGCCATGTGCCGCCACAAGCGTGCAATTCACCCTGTAGCGTGGCTCACCCAGTGGGTGAGTATGCCTATCGGACACTTTTTCTAAAAGAACAACAAATGAGTAGCAGAATGGAGCGGTCAACTGATTTTTTTAGGTTAAAATTAGCTACATTAATATTTTCTGATATACTTCGCCGCTTTTTTTGTCTTAGCCACGCGAGGTAAACCATGTTTCAACTCACCTGTCCAGGGAAACAGTGCGTAAAAAACGATGTTCTCTCTGGCCTGACAGTTGCCTTGGCATTAGTGCCTGAAGCGGTCGCTTTTGCCTTTGTTGCCGGCGTGGCGCCGCTGGTGGGACTCTATGCCGCCTTTATGATGGGGATCATTACCTCCATCATCGGTGGCAGGCCGGGCATGATATCCGGTGCCACCGGCGCAATGGCGGTTGTGATGGTGGCCCTGGTGGCGAAACACGGCATAGAGTACCTCTTCGCAGCTGTTCTATTGGCGGGGCTTATCCAGATAACTGCCGGATTACTACGTCTGGGTAAATTTATCCGCCTGGTACCCCATCCTGTGATGTTGGGATTCGTCAACGGCCTGGCCATCGTCATCTTCATCGCACAACTGAAACAGTTCCAGTTTGCCGATGAAAACGGTGTCATGGTATGGCTCACTGGTAGCCCCTTGTGGATCATGTTGGGGCTGGTTGCACTCACCATGATGATCATCCACTTTCTACCAAAACTCACCTCCGCTATACCGGCCTCATTGGCTGCCATTGTCACGGTGACCCTGATGGTAATTTTTCTTGATCTGGATACACGCTCTGTGCAAGACGTGTTGCGTGATCTATCGGGGGATCCAGGCGCTACCATTGCAGGCGGGTTGCCAAGCTTTCATATTCCAATGGTCCCCCTTACCTTTGAAACACTGCAAATCATCCTGCCCTACGCCTTTATTCTTGCCGGTGTCGGTTTGATTGAATCATTGCTGACCATGAGCCTGATCGATGAGTTGACCGAGTCCCGGGGACGAGGAAACAAGGAGTGCATCGGACAAGGTATTGGAAATACGGTGAATGGCCTGTTTGGTGGTATGGGAGGTTGCGCCATGATTGGTCAAAGCCTGATCAATATCAACTCAGGAGGTCGCGGCCGTCTGTCGGGTATCTCTGCCGCACTGTTTCTGCTCACCTTTATCCTGTTTGGCTCGAGCTTGATTGAGATGATTCCGGTAGCCGCACTGGTTGGTGTGATGTTCATCGTGGTGCTTGGCACCTTCGAATGGGCCAGTTTCCGTCTGTTGGGCCGCATTCCTTTGGCGGACACCTTTGTCGGCATCCTGGTTGCTGTCATTACAGTCCTGACTGACTTGGCGATCGCAGTGATTGTCGGTGTGATTGTCTCAGCCCTGGTATTTGCCTGGGAGCATGCCAAACAGATGCATGCGGATACAGAGATCGATAAATATGGTATTAAATACTACTACCTTCGCGGCCCTCTTTTCTTTGGTTCTGTGCAGACCTTTGCCGATCTGTTTGACGCAAAAAACGACCCGCAGGAAGTAATCGTCGACTTTGCCGATGCCCGTGTCTATGATCACTCAGGACTGGAGGCCATAGATAACTTGGCTGAACGCTATATGCGCAGACAAAAGAGGCTGCATATCCGCCATCTGAGTCAGGAGTGCCAGAACCTGCTGGTGAAAGCCGGCGACTTGGTGGAGGTCAACATGATGGAAGATCCCATCTACCGGGTGGCAGACGACCGAGTGGCGTGAAGTACTGAAGCAGGATAGGATTAAGCATAAGGCAAGCTCTCATAAAGGACCGCAGACAATGACAACACTAATCGTGCTACTGGTTATCATTCTCGGCATCATCGGTTTCGGCGTCGCCATCTACAACAAGCTTATCGCCGGACGCAACCGCTATCAAAATGCCTTTGCCCAGATCGATGTACAAATGACAAGGCGCTATGACCTGATCCCCAATCTGGTGGAGACCGCAAAGGGGTACATGAAACATGAGAAGGAGACCCTGCAAGCGGTGATCGAAGCACGCAACCTGGCAGTAAGCGGTTTGCAGCAAGCGGCGAAGGATCCCTCCAATCCTGATGCCATGAAGCAGCTAGGCGCCGCGGAACAGGGACTGAGCGGCGCCCTGGGACGGCTCTTCGCCTTGGCGGAGGCCTACCCCGATTTAAAGGCCAATGAAAACATGATGCAACTCTCGGAAGAGTTGACCAGTACGGAGAACAAGGTCGCCTTTGCCCGCCAGGCATACAATGACGCGGTGATGCAATACAACATCGACCGGGAGTCATTTCCCAGCAACCTGATCGCCGGTTGGTTCCGATTCCAGGCAGCAGCGCTACTGGAAATAGAAGATGAAGCCAAACGGGAGGTTCCGCAGGTCTCGTTCAATTAACATTTCGCAAGCCTTGAGTAACGATGTGTTATAGACAGGATCCCGGTGCGTGAACTTCTTCGAACATCAGGACGCTGCCAAACGCAACACACGAAACCTGGTGTTGCTGTTTTTACTTGCCGTTGCCATCATCATTGTCGCTATCGATATCGCGTTGCTTCTGCTGTTCGGCAACCTGCTCAATGACAGCGCAGGCACGGCCCAGACCTTGAGCGATTTTTTCGCAGATAACAGCAAGCTTCTATTATTAGGCAGTATGGGAACCGGCGCCACCATTGGTCTGGCCAGTCTCTTCCGAAGCGCCAGCCTGAAGGATGGCGGTGGCGCAGTGGCACGACAGATGGGTGGCGTACCGGTGGAAACCGACCCAAAGGACCCGCTGCTTCAACGCCTGCGCAATGTGGTGGAAGAGATCGCCATTGCCTCCGGGGTGCCAGTACCTGAGATCTATGTGATGGAACAGGAGTCGGGCATCAACGCCTTTGCCGCCGGCTATTCACCCAGCGACGCAGCTGTGGCGGTCACCCGGGGCACCCTGGAGAGCTTGAACCGGGAGGAACTGCAGGGGGTGATCGCCCATGAATTCAGTCACGTCTTCAATGGGGACATGCGCCTCAACATCCGCCTCATCGGGATTCTGTTCGGTATTATGATTCTGGCCATTGCCGGACGGCGCATCCTCTCCGGCGCCCGCTTCTCAACCCGCTCAAGAAACAGCGGCGGGGGAGCAATCATGCTGTTCGCCGCCGCCCTTACCGCCATCGGCTATATCGGTCTCTTCTTCGCCCGCTGGATCAAGGCTGCCGTCTCCCGTCAGCGGGAGTACCTGGCCGATGCCTCCGCGGTACAGTTTACCCGCAACCCCCAGGGTATCGCCGGGGCCCTGAAAAAGATTGCAGTGCATACCCAAGGCGCCTCGCTGGCCAGGGACAGCGAAGAGATTGCACATATGCTATTCGGACAGGGTATGAACGCCACCCTGTTCGCCACCCATCCACCCATCATCGAGCGTATACAACGTATTGAACCCGGCTTTAGGGAACAGGAGCTGGAAACAATTGCAAAACGCCTGCAACGGCGCTCCCGCAGAGAGGCGGAGCGGGAGATAGCGGCATCTCAGGCCAGCACAAAACGCGCCCCCTTCGATCCGCGCAGCATCATCGAAGGTATCGGCCAACCCGGCTGGGAACAGATTCTGGCTGCCGCGGCCCTGGCGGCCACCCTGCCCGATAGCCTGGTCTCGGCGGCCCGTTCAACCGAGTGGGCCCCTGAACTCTTACTCGCTATTCTGCTCGACAAGGATGAGGCCATACGCGACCGACAGCTCCTTGCCATCGCCCGGAAACTGGGAGCGGAGAGCGAGACCCAGGTGCGCTACCTGATGCAATCCGCCATGCCGATTCAACCAGAGCAGCGCCTTCCCCTGCTCGAGATCGCCTTCCCTGCCCTGAAACGGCGACCGGTGGCGTTCATCCACCAGATGCTAGACGCGGTTACCGAGATCATCCATATGGATGGCAAGATCGAGGTGTTTGAATTTCTCCTGGCGAAGGTGATCAGCCTTCACCTGAGCGAGGCGGTCAATCCCGCGCAAAGCAAAACCGGCGGCAACGAAACCTTGCGGAATCAAGCCCAGGCGGTT